>JAZQZA010000083.1:0-3056 GCA_045633765.1 Tidjanibacter sp.
GCCGAGCAGAACCGCACAATCGTTGATCCCGACGAGGTTGTGTGGTCGTTCCAGCCCACCAGCACCTCTTCGCGTGCCAACTGGATTCTCCCCGTGGAGGATGGTTTCTACCAGAAGAACTACCTCGGAATGAACAACTGCGACTACGGTGGCGGCATTCCCTTCGTAACCCTGTGGCGCAGGGATGGTGGCGTGAGCGTGGGTCTGGTTGAGCCCGTTCTGAAGACTATCAATATGCCCATCGAGAGGGTTGCCGGTCGTGAGGCTACGATGAAACTCGAGCGCGAGTGGGAGGATCGTATGCACTTCGGCGTGGGCGACACCCTCACAATGGAGCGCTCGTTCATTGCTGTAAGCACAGGCGACTACTTCGAGCCCCTGCAGCTCTTCTCCAACTATATGTACACCCACGAGGGCATCACCCCCTCGGAGAGCGAGCCCGAGGCATTCGAGCCCGTATGGTGTGCGTGGGGCTACGAGCGCACCTTCACCATCGAGGAGGTTGTTGGCACCCTCGACAAGGTTAAAGAGGTGGGTTTCAAATGGGTAGATGTGGATGATGGCTACCAGATTGCCGAGGGCGACTGGGAGACCAACAAGCGTATCGGCGGCGACCACCGTATGCGCTACCTCACCAGCGAGATTCACAAACGCGGCCTTAAGGCCAAACTCTGGTGGGCCCCCATCGCTGCCGACCCCGGCACCAAGGTTCTCCGCGAGCACCCCGAGATGAAACTCCTCACCCGCGAGTGGGTACCCGAGTACATTTCGTGGTGGGATAGCTTCTATCTCTCGCCCGTAAACCCCCACACAATGGCCTACACCACCGACCTGGTGAAGAAATTTATTGACGATTGGGGCTTCGATGGTCTGAAACTCGACGGTCAGCATATGAACCTCTGCGAGCCCGACCACAACGAGCACAGCGGCCTCGACTACCCCGAGCAGGCACAGGAGCGTATGCCCGAGATTTTCAAGGCTATCTACGACACCGCACGCTCCATCAAGGACTACGCTGTTGTTCAGTTCTGCCCCTGCGGTTGCGCTGTGAACTTCTTCCACACCCCCTATATGAATCAGGCAGTTGCTTCGGACCCCACCAGCTCGGCACAGATTCGTATGAAGCGTAAAGCCTACGCCGCAATCAACCCCAAGATGGCCTACTATGCCGACCACGTGGAGCTCTCCGATGGTGCAGACGACTTCGCAACCCAGCTCGGTATTGGTGGCGTTCTCGGCTCGAAGTTCACTTGGCCCAAGAACAACCCCAATGTGAAGGTAAACTACCTCGACAACGATGTTTTGGTAGACTATTTGCTCACCCCCGAAAAAGAGGTTTACTATAAGAAATGGGTTGGCCTCTACAACGAGTATATGCTCTCCACCGGCGACTATCTGAACCTCTACGACCTCGGCTTCGATGTTCCCGAGGGCCACGTCATCGCTAAGGACGGCAAGATGTACTACGCCTTCTACGCCGAGGAGTGGAATGGTGAGCCCGTAGAGCTTCGCGGCCTCGACGCCGAGAAGAGGTATGTGGTAACCGAGTACACCACCGACGAGAAGAAGAGCTACGAGATTGAGGGCTCCAACCCCTACATCACCCCCTCCTTCAAGCTCAACTACCTGATTGAGGTGAAAGCCCTCTAATAAACACACAAAAGAGAAGAATGAACACCACAGCAAAGACCATTTCGGCCCCCTTTGTGGAGGCCATTGAGGAGCTCACAGACGAGGCTCTGGTGGACACCCTGCGCAGCCAGACGGCCCCCGAGAGGGTTGCCTGTGTGAATTGGGCAGAGTACCCCTACGCTCCCACCGTCAGCTTCCGTATTGCCCACAGCCAGAAGGCGTTGGCAATTATGTTTGAGGTTACCGAGAGCAATGTCAAGGCCGTAACTCTCGACTCCAACGGCCCCGTTTGGGAGGATAGTTGCGTGGAGTTTTTCGTGAAGAATCCCTTGGGCGAGGGCTACTTCAACTTCGAGATAAACTGCATCGGTACTGCGCTTGCGGCCTTCCGCCGCTCGCGCAGCGATGCAAACCATTTCGCCGAGGAGCAGATTGCCCGCATTCGCCGCATCGGCTCACTCCCCCACAAGCAGATAGACCTTCTTGGTGAGGGTGAGCAGTGGTGGATGGTGGAGGTCATCCCCTTTGAGCTTCTCGGACTGAAGGAGGCGCCCGAATACATCGAGGCCAACCTTTACAAGTGCGGCGATAGGTGTGCCCAGCCCCACTTCCTCAGCTGGTCGCCCATAGCACTCCCCCAGCCAAACTTCCACTGCCCCGAGTTTTTCGGACGCATTGAACTCAAATAGAAACCAAAAAACACAAAACAGACTATGAACCAAGAGATACTTATTGCCATCGCCCAACTCTTTGATTTGGAGGGCACAATAGCCGAGATTAAACCCCTCGGCGAGGGTTTCATCAACGACACCTACATCGTCCGCACCGAGGGCGAGGGTGCCGACTATATTCTCCAGCGCAAAAACCACCTCATCTTCACCGATGTCCCCGGTATGATGGAGAACATCAAGGCCGTGACGGAGCACATCAAAACCAAGGTGAGCGACCCCCTGCGAGAGACTCTCACCGTCATCCCCACCAAGGAGGGCAAACTCTACGCCGAGGTGGAGGGCAACTTCTGGGCCGTTTGTACCTTCATCCCCGGCACTTCGAGCTACGACAGGGCCGACTCGGTTGAGCTCGCCTATCAGGGCGGCGTGGGTATCGGTCGCTTCCAGGCACAGCTCGCCGACTTCACCCAGCCCCTCAAGGACATCCTGCCCGGTTTCCACAACATCCGTTTCCGCTTTGAGCAGTGGGATAAGGTGATTGCCGCCGACCCCGTGGGCCGCGTAAAGGAGGTTAAGGAGGAGATTGAGTGGGTTGAGTCGCGCCGCGAGGAGATGCTCGCCTTCTGGAGCCTCGTTGAGAACGGCACCATCCCCACCCACGTAACCCACAACGACACCAAAATCAGCAACATCCTCTTCGACAAGGAGAGTGGCAAGGTGCTGTGTGCCATCGACCTCGATACGGTTATGAGC
>JAZQZA010000084.1:0-30796 GCA_045633765.1 Tidjanibacter sp.
TTTCCCTGTATGAATATGTAACAGACGGCACAATCAATGTAAGCTGACTTCCGTCATGTGCATAAGTATCTGTATACATTGAATTTTGCACTGAATACAGCCAGAGTTCACGGAGTTCCCATTCCCTCCTGTCAGCAGAAAGATTTTCAGTTGTCTGAATAACTTCCTGAGTTTGCGGAGCTTCCGTTTCAAAAGTTGTTTCACTTGAAGTAGTATAGTTTCCTATAATCAAATCATCGCTTGTATCAACCATTTCACAGCCTGTAAATATTGCAACCGTAAGTATAAGTGATATAAAGCTTTTAATAATTTTCATAATATTCCACCTGTATTTAAAAACAGCATATGATGAAGTTCATATGCTGTTTCACCTTTTTTTATTTTAGTGCCACGCGGGGGTCTTGGGCTAAAGTCGGGGGGGTAAGCCAAGACTATTGGGGGTGGCAAGCCGAGAGCAAAGCCAAAGGCTCTGCGGGTTGTTATTATTCGTTCCAATAATAGGTACCGACCTTGGTCATAGTGTCGACCTTATAGGTGACGGCAATCGTTTTGTTGCTGCTCATCTCTATGGTTGCAAACTCCTCTGCGATGGGCGAGGTATGGATGGTCAAAGCCATCGCTCCAACGCCGGTGTCGACAGGAAAGCCCATTGTGTTATACTCAAACACTATCGGCTCCGTAATCTCAATCTCAACCCCATAGAAGGCTCCCGAGGCGTCGCGGAACTCGCCCGAGCCCTCAATCTGCACCATCAGATTCAACTGCTCGCCCGAACGAAAAGCGCTATTATTGGATGTCACCCTGAAGGTGCCATCAACCACCACCGCCCCATAACGCGAATAGTAGTTACCATCGGCCCTGATGTGGCTCTCAAGCGACCTGTGGCCCCTATTCACACACATTGTCACATCCGTGAGCACAATCTCGTATGTGTCCTCGCCCAACGAGCGTAGCAACAGCCTACCCTCGGGCACCTGCATATTGCACTCTTCCCTGGTCAAAAAGAACCTGTTGTCGTTGACAACCAACCACTCGGCGCCCGCCTGTTCCAAAGTCAGGCCGTTGAGGATTTGGTAGTTTTCCTCCCTCGAAGAGCTGAAGATGCGCCACTTGCCCTCACCCTCTTCTCTCACCTTCTCGTAGGGAAAGTAGAGGTCCTCGACTCTCTGTTTCTGCTCCTCGGGGGCAATAATATACTCGTTGAGATTCTGGGCTGTCACAAGCGCACCCACAGAGAGGGTTACACTCTTAAGGCTCTGCGAGAAGGCCACAAAGGCGGGATCGGTGGGCCTCAAAGAGGCCAACAACTCCTTGTCCATATCGTCGGGGGCACAAGAGAGTGTGCCAAACGCCAACAGGCTGGTTGCCATATAGATCCAAACTCTTTTCATAACTCCTTTAATATTTTTGGTTTCTACTAATTTCTATCTAGTGGGGGAATGGGGATTGTGTGTTTAGAAGCGGTAGCCAACACCCAACTGCCCCACAATAAACTCGTTGGAGATGGAGATGTCCCAATAGCCAAACACCCTCGCGCCATAGGTTGCACCCAAGCTATAGCACACAGACGCTATCATCTCACGACTGCCCCTATCGACATGGTAGGCGGCATCCAAACCGACTCCCACATAGCCCTTCATATAGCGAGAATTCAGGAAATTGAACCTCACAACCGAACTTGTCATAAAGGTTGTGTTGTCGAGGACTCTGGCGGGCTGGGCCGTAAACTTGTCGTAGTAGTTCTGCTGAAAGTGGCTCAAATGGCCCGAGAGGGATAGCTGGAAAAAGCGGTTGAGCGAAATGCCCACCGACACCGATGGCGAGGTGTACTGATACTTACCACCCTCCTCATAGCGCGACATATCAAACTCGTTCCACGCCGAATATCCGCCCGGGGGGAGAACCATATCGAAATCCTCGGAAGTGGCGACCTTGGCAATCCTTATCTCGTAGCGGCAGCTACGGTTGGGCACGCTCCAGTCCAGAAAATGGGGCGCATAGCCGCTTGGTGCCTCACGCTCGGGCTCTTGTGCCCCAAGGCCCCAGCAGCAAACCAAGCCTGCAAACAGAAGTAAAAATCGTTTCATTGGCACGAAGTTTTAGTCCTAAAATCTGTATCCTACACCCATCAGGCCCAGAAATAATCCCTCGCCGGAAACCAAACTCTCACCAAAGAAAAAGAGTTTGGCTCCGAGTGTGAAACCCATCTCGTAGCAGACATCGGCAGTCGGGGTGAATCGGGAGTTCTTATTCTCAAGAGCAAGGTCATAACCGAGGCCCACATAGTATCTCGCCTTGGAGCCAAGGATGAAATTCCAGCGCAAACCCGGAGTGAGGTGGAATCCCTTCATACTCTGCGACTGCATAACCTCACCCGTCAGTGTCGAATAGGAGCGGAGCGAAGTGCCCATAAAAAGAGCTCGGGCGGTAAACTCAAGCGACCTATTAAGACGGTAACTATAGGAGATACTCGGACTCGAATAGTAGTATCTTTGTCCCACCTTCTCCTTGGCCAGCAAGAACTCGTCGGTGGCGGTTGTGGGGTACCTCGTTACAATGGTGGGCTCACCATTGAACGATTCACTCAGGTCGAGAGGGCAACCTATGCGGATTTCGTGCTTGCAATCGAGATTGGGAATCTTCCAATTATCCACCAGCGCCTCCACCACCGACTCGAACACAGAGGGGTTCTTGGTTGTGGTGTCGGCCGGGTTTTGTGCGGCGCCGACGAGGGCCACACAGAGGGTCAGTAGTAGGGTAAAAATGTGTCGTTTCATAGGCTCAAATCTTAACGCCATCGGGGGGCTTTATATCTATAGACACAAAAGAGGGGCGATTCGTTGCATCGCCCCAAAAATTTTTTTCTATTTAATGCCCTGCTCGGCAAAAAACTCGGCCACAGCAGCCTTGTAATTCTCGATGGTTTGGGCCAGCGAAACAAACGATTTGCCTCCTGCAGCGTTCTTGTGACCGCCTCCTCCGAAGTAGCGTCGGGCGAAGATATTCACATCCACCTCATCGCCGCGCGAACGCAACGATACGCGGATAAACTTGCGTGTCTCGGTGAACATTGCCGACATCTTCATACCGGCAATCGTCAGGGGGTAGTTCACAAAACCCTCGCTGTCGCCCAGCTGGAAGTTGTAGCGACGCATCTCCCTCTCGGACAAGGATATATATGCCGCCTTACCATCCTCGATAACCTCCATTTTGCGGCCCAGCGCAAAGCCCAATAACTTCACTCGCGAGGCTGTATAGGAGTTATAGACGGCCGTATTGACCTTGGGAATGTCGAGTCCGTTCTCCAGCAACACCGCCACGGCTCGCATCAACTCGGGAGTGAGGAAACTGAAGGCAAAATTGCCCGTGTCGGTCATAATGCCGGCATAGAGATTCTCCGCAATGGGGGTGGTGATAACCTCGGTGCCACAAAGGGCCTCAATAAGTGTGTAGGTCACATAGGCAGTGGAGCAGAAGTCGGGGTAGGAGAAGAGCAGGTCGTAGTCCTCCTCGGGAGGCATAAGGTGGTGATCGATGAGGATGCGGGGAGCGGTGCTCGCCATCAGGGGTTCGCTCATCGATTCGAGGCGGTCTATCTTGTTGAGGTCCATAACAAAGACGAGGTCCGCCGAAGAGATCTTCTCGTTCACCGCCTCGGGGGTCTCCTTGGCAATCAGCACATCGCCGATGCCCGTCATCCAATCCAGGAAGGCGGGATAGCGGTTGGGCACCATACAGCAAACCTCGTGTCCACGGCTGCGCAGAACCTCTGCCCAAGCCAGCGAGGAGCCTATGGCGTCGCCGTCGGGGTTGGTGTGCGTAACGATAATGATGCGCTTTGCGCCTCCGCTCAAATAGCCTTTCAGGCTCTCTATTTTCTCCAAAAAATCTACCATCTCGGTAACAAAGATAAGAAAAACATTTGGAAAACTTGCATAAGGTGTCGAATATTGAAAAAAAATACATACCTTTAGGGCTCAAATTGGGAAAAACTTACTCTCGAATTTGCAAAACATAACTAACAAACAAATAACACAATGAAAACTTATCAAACTCAAAACCTCCGTAACGTCGCCATCGTTGGCGGCACGGGTAGCGGCAAGACCACTCTTGCCGAAGCATTCGCTTTCGAAAGCAAACTTATCGACCGCAAAGGTACCGTTGAGGCTGGCAACACCCTCTCCGACAATACCGAGATTGAGCAGGAGCAGGGTCGCAGTATCTTCCCCTCGGTTATCTACACCGAGTTTGCAGGCCACAAGTTCAATTTCATTGACACTCCCGGTGTGGATGACCTCTGTGGTGGTGTGTTTACCGCATACAAAGTTTGCGACCTGGCTGCACTTGTAATCAACGGCCACAACGGTTTCGATGTTGGTAGCGAGATTCACAGCCGCTATGCAGCACAGGCAAAGATGCCCGTAGTAGGTATCGTTAACCAGCTCGACAAAGAGGGCGCAACTTGGGAGAAGGCCATCGAGTCGATCACTGCAGGTTCGCCCATCAAACCCGTAGTTGTTCAGTACCCCGCCAACCCCGGCCTTGGCTTCGACGCCATCATCGATGTACTGACAATGAAGATGTATAAAGCCAAAGACGAGAATGGTGGTCAGGAGGAGTTGGAGATTCCCGCTTCGGAGGCCGATCGCGCAGAGGAGTACCACAACGAGCTTCTGGAGGCTGCTGCCATCAACGACGAGGCTCTTATGGAGAAATTCTTCGAGACCAACGACCTCTCGGCCGACGAGATTCGCCAGGGCCTCAGGGATGGTGTTGCAGGTCGTGACTTTATGCCCATCTTCTGCTGCTCGGCAAAGAAGAGCTTCGGTCTGAAACGCATTATGGAGTTCATCATCAATGTTCTCCCCGACCCCAAACACGCAAATGTTCTCACCGATGTTGATGGCAACGAGGTTAAATGTGACTCGGAGGCTCCCACCTCGATCTTCATCTTCCGCAACGCTGTTGAGCAGCACGTGGGTGAGGTTAGCTACTTCCGCGTAGTTACCGGTAAGCTCACCGAGGGTATGGAGCTTGCCAACCGTCGCAATGGCAACAAAGAGAAAATTTCGCAGATCTTCGCAGTAGCCGGTAAGAAGCGTGAGAAGGTGAGCGAGTTGGTTGCCGGTGAGATCGGTTGCACCGTGAAACTCAAAGGCACCAAGGCAAACGACACTCTCGGCGTTGGTGAGGTTGCAGCTATCTCGAAGATCAACTTCCCCGCACCCCGCTACCGTGCAGCTGTTCGCGCTCTGGATCAGAACAACGAGGAGAAACTCGGCGAGCTTCTCAACCGCCTCAAACAGGAGGATCCCACCTACATCGTTGAGTACTCGAAAGAGCTCAAGCAGACCATCGTTCAGTGCCAGGGTGAGATGCATATCAACCTGCTGAAGACCTACCTCAACAAGAACAAGATTGAGGTTGAGTTCCTCGCTCCCCGCATCCCCTATCGTGAGACCATTACCAAGGTGGCTGCTGCCAACTACCGTCACCGCAAACAGTCGGGTGGTTCGGGTCAGTTCGGCGAGGTTCATATGGTTGTAGAGCCCTACTATGAGGGTATGCCCGAGCCCAAACAGTACAAGGTTGACGGCCGCGAGCTTCTGGTGAACATCAAAGGCAAAGAGGAGTTCGACCTCGAGTGGGGTGGCAAACTCATCTACTACAACGCAATCGTTGGTGGTGCTATCGACGCACGCTTTATGCCCGCAATCCTCAAGGGTATCAAGGATAAACTCAACGAGGGTCCTCTGACCGGTTCGTACGCACGCGACATCCGCGTAGTTATCTATGATGGTAAGATGCACCCCGTAGATTCGAATGAGATTTCGTTCGTTCTGGCTGCCCGCAACGCCTTCAAGGAGGCCTTCCGCAACGCAGGTCCCAAGATTTTGGAGCCCATCTACAGCGTTGAGGTATTGGTTCCCAGCGAGAATGTGGGTGACATTATGAGCGACTTGACCAGCAACCGCCGTGCACAGATTATGGGTATGAACGCCGAGGGCACCTTCAGCCGTCTGAGCGCACGCGTGCCTCTGGCAGAGCTCTATCGCTACTCGACTACTCTGAGCGCAATGACCCTCGGTCGTGCAAGCTACACTATGGAGTTTGCTTCCTACGAGCAGGTTCCCGCCGATGTTCAGGACAAGCTCCTCAAGGCTTACCAGGAGGAGGAGAAAGACGAGTAAAAATCCTCATAAGACGAGCCACAGCCTCGTCACACAGCAAAACCACCTTCGCCTTTGCGCGGAGGTGGTTTTTTGTGTGCCTAACATTCATCTCTTTTTCTGAGTTTTTGTGTGGGGGGCAAACTTTCCCATATTCTTTCCATAGCACCACCCTCACTCGGAGTGCCCGAAGGCACCTGCGGAGTCCGCTCCTTCTTTTGGCACAAAAAACCCCTCACAATCTGCAATTGCGTCAAATTTTCCCCACTTTTTATAGTCAACCGACCCAAGGCTAATGGGGCTAATGAGTCCTATATGGCTTATGTGTCCCATAGGTCTTATAAGTCGTATAAGCCCTATTATAATCCCCCTTTAGGACGGAATCGTTTTGCCTTTCGGCCCTTTTAGCCCCTTTCGCCCTTTCGGCCCTTCATCAACTCCCAATCCCCTCCCATTTGTTTTCTCGAATAAAAAACTCTACCTTTGTTTCAAATATTTCATTTGCACACAATCTAAAACAAACACAATACTATGCAAAAGAGAATTTTTACGACACTTATCGGTGTGGCATTGTTGAGCCTTGTGGCTTGCAACAACACCATCAAACCCATTGAGGTAGAGGTGCCCGCGAGGCCCGCAGGTCAGGAGCACGTAGTGGGCCTTACCGCCCCCAAGCTGGATGTTGTCCACATCGGCATCATTGGCCTCGGTATGCGTGGCGACGGT
Source organism: Tidjanibacter sp. (assembly GCA_045633765.1). GTDB lineage: Bacteria > Bacteroidota > Bacteroidia > Bacteroidales > Rikenellaceae > Tidjanibacter. The sequence goes on from JAZQZA010000084.1 coordinate 6,897, forward strand.
GCTGTGGCACGCCTCATCAACATCCCCGGCGTTGAGATTACCGCCCTGTGTGACATCGTTCCCGAGAGGGTTGAGGAGGGACAGGCCATCCTTCGCAAGGCAGGTCTGCCCGAGGCGGCTGCCTACTCCGGTTCGGAGGATGCCTGGAAGGAGCTTTGCAACCGCGAGGACCTCGACCTGGTCTATGTTGTCACCGACTGGAAAAATCACGCAAACATCGGCGTCTATGCTATGGAGCACGGCAAGCACGTGGCCATTGAGGTACCCGCAGCAATGACTCTTGAGGAGATTTGGGCCCTCATCAACACCTCGGAGCGCACACGCAAACACTGTATGCAGCTCGAGAACTGCGTCTATGACTTCTTCGAGATGACCGCACTGAATATGGCACAACAGGGCCTTCTGGGCGAGGTTATCCACGTGGAGGGCTCCTACATCCACAACCTCGAGGACTACTGGGGCGAGTACTACAACAATTGGCGACTCGACTACAACAACGAGCACCGTGGCGATGTCTATCCCACCCACGGCATCGGCCCCGTAACTCAGGCCCTCAACATCCACCGCGGCGACAGAATGACCACCCTCGTTTCGATGGACACCAAGTCGTTCAACGGCAAGAAGATAGCCGAGAAAAACGGTGTGACCAACAAGGATATCGAGTTCCAGAATGGCGACCACACCCTCACCCTCATTCAGACCGCCAAGGGTAAGACCATCCACATCCAGCACAATGTGATGACTCCCCGCCCCTATAGCCGTATGTATTCGCTCACCGGCACGGATGGCTACGCCAGCAAATACCCCATTGAGCAGATTTGCTTGCGCCCCACCCAGATTAAGGAGAACACCGTCATCGACCTCGACAACCTCAACGCCCACGGCGCAGTTCCCGCGAATGTTCACGCTGCCCTTGTTGAGCAGTACAAACACCCCATCCACCGCGACCTTGAGGCAAGGGCCAAGGAGGTAGGCGGCCACGGAGGTATGGACTTCATTATGGACTACAGGCTCATCTACTGCCTGCAGAATGGTCTGCCTCTGGATATGGATGTCTATGACCTGGCAGAGTGGTGCTGCTTGGCAGAGCTCACCCGCATTTCGATTGAGAACGGCAACGCACCTGTGGCCGTTCCCGACTTCACTCGCGGCCATTGGAACGATGTTCAGGGCTACCGCCACGCCTTTGTGGAGTAACCCATCAACACCCATATTACGACCAAAGTGGGGGCCTCAATTCGGGGCTCCCGCTTTTCGTTCTCCACAAGGGGCAACGGCACAAAATCGCCACCCTTTATAAAAAAGGTGTGTGGGGATTTTGAAAATCGGAATCTTATGCTTACTTTTGCGCTAATTGGAAAAATAGTAAATTTTAATGCCGAATCTTAATGACAAGGTAACGCGACGAATCAAACCCGAATGGCTTAAAATTAAACTCCACGACGGAGAGGGATACGCAGAGGTGGCACACATCGTTGAGCGTCACGGTTTGCACACAATTTGCAGCAGTGGCAAGTGTCCCAACAAGTCGGAATGCTGGAGTCGCAAGACGGCAACCTTTATGATTTTGGGTGACATCTGCACCCGAGGTTGCAAGTTCTGCGCAACACCCACGGGTAGGCCGCTACCTATTGAGCCCAACGAACCCGAAAGGGTTGCAGAGTCCATCAAACTGATGGGGCTCCGCCACGCTGTCATCACCTCCGTTGACCGCGACGACCTGCCCGACGCAGGCGCCGAGCACTGGAGGAGAGTTGTTGAGGCAATCAAAGCTATTAATCCAAACACAACAGTTGAGGTCCTTCTGCCCGATTTCGACGGCAAGAAGGAGCTCATTGACATCGCCCTCAGCGCAAAGCCCCACATCGTGGGACACAACCTCGAGACCGTTGAGCGCATCACTCCGCTGGTGCGTTCGAAGGCCAAATACCGCACCTCGCTCCAGAGCCTTAAGTATATGGCCGAGAGCGGAATACCCACAAAGAGTGGTCTGATGGTGGGACTTGGCGAGACGCACGAGGAGCTGCTGGAGGCACTCAGGGACTTGAGGGAGGCCGGCGTGGAGATTGTAACTCTCGGCCAATACCTCCGCCCCACCGCCAAACACTATCCTGTGGATAGGTATGTCACCCCCGAGGAGTTCGACACCCTCAAGGAAGAGGCCCTCGAGATGGGATTCAAGTATGTAGCAAGTGCCCCCCTTGTGAGGTCATCCTACCTGGCCGACCGCGCAGTGGAGGCGTGTAAAAAGGAGTAGCCGACCAGCAAAGAGGCGACTCACAACAAAAAACAAAAGAGAGGGTATGGCAAGAGAGTGTGATGTTGTAGATGTAGGCACAATGGCCTTTGGTGAGTGCTGGAAGCTGCAGCAACAACTCTTCGAGAGAGCCATAGCCCAGAAGGGCGAGGGGCAGGAGCCCCGCCACACCATAATACTTGTGGAGCATCCACCTGTATACACACTCGGCAAGAGTGGCAAAGATTCCAATTTGCTGATTGCCGAGGAGTTCTTAAAGAGTATTGGAGCAGAGTTTTTCCACATCGACCGCGGAGGAGATATAACCTTCCACGGCCCGGGACAGATTGTGGGCTACCCCATCCTGGACCTTGCACAGCTGGGCATCGGTCTGAAGGACTACATCGACGCCATTGAGGGCGCGGTGATTGACTTGGTGGCCGAGTGGGGCATTGTGTGCCAGAGGGTGGCGGGAGCCTCGGGAGTGTGGATTGTGGAGCCGGGAAGGCCTATGAGGAAGATTTGTGCCGTGGGCGTGAAATCTTCGAGATGGGTGACAATGCACGGCTTTGCTCTGAATGTGAACACAGACCTGAGGTACTTTGGCTACATCAACCCCTGTGGCTTCACCGACCGCATAGCGACCTCAATGGAGAAGGAGCTGGGCACCAAACTCGACCTGGAGAGAGTCAAGGAGCGACTCATCTCCCACCTGACACGCAAATTAGACGTTAATAAAATAAATATTAAAGGATTATGCCAATTGACAAACGTTGGGTAATCAAGCCACAGGGCGAGAGCGAGAAGGTGGCAAACCTCTCTTCGCAACTCAACATCCCCCCTGTGCTTGCCAACTTACTTGTACAAAGAGGCATAGAAACTTACAACGAGGCTACAAGGTTCTTTAACCCGAAGCTGTCCGACCTCCACGACCCATTCCTGATGAAGGATATGGACCGAGCCGTGGAGCGAATCGACCGAGCCGTCAAAAACGGCGAGAAGATTATGGTCTATGGTGACTATGATGTGGACGGCTGTACGGCAGTTGCGCTGGTCTATACATTCCTGCGCAGCAGAGGACACCAAAACCTCACTTTCTACATACCCGACCGTTATACGGAAGGGTACGGGGTGTCGATATCAAGTATCGACTACGCCGAGCGTAAAGGTGTGAGCCTTGTCATCGCACTCGATTGCGGTATCAAGGCCGTTGAGAAGGTTGACTATGCCAACAGTAAAGGGATTGATTTTATCATCTGTGACCACCACCTTCCCGGTGACAAGATTCCTCAGGCGGTAGCGGTTCTCGACCCCAAGAGGGAGGACTGTCACTACCCCTTCGATGAGCTTTCGGGCTGTGGTGTGGGCTTCAAACTCGTGCAGGGCTACGCCCAGAAGAAGGGTATCCCCTTCTCCGAGGTGGAGAAACTTCTGGACCTTGTTGTGGTCAGCACCGCCGCCGACATTGTGCCTCTGGTGGGTGAGAACCGCATCTTGGCCTACTATGGCCTCAAGCGTCTGAACGAGTCGCCCCGCAAGGGCCTGCACTCAATCATCAGCCTCTGTGGTCTGGACAAACACCTCATCACCATCGACGACATCATCTTCAAAATCGGCCCGCGCATCAACGCCGCAGGTCGTATGAAGGTCGATCCCGACGACCCCGATGCAGCACCTTCGGGCGGCCACAAGGCTGTGGAGATGCTCATCGAGAGGGACGAGGCGATGGCCAAGGAGTGTGGTAAGAGCATCGACGAGTTCAACCAGAGCCGCAAGAGCATCGACCGCAATGTCACACAGGAGGCCCACGACATCATTGAGGGCAGCGAGGAGATGAAGAGCCACAAGAGCATCGTCATCTACAACCCCAAGTGGATGAAGGGCATTGTGGGTATTGTTGCTTCGCGACTCATCGAGACCTACTATAAGCCCACCGTTGTGCTCACAATGAGCAACGGCTTTGCTACGGGCTCGGCACGAAGCGTCACCGGTTTCGACCTCTATCAGGCTGTGGAGCCGTGCTCCGACCTGCTGGAGAACTTCGGTGGCCATATGTACGCCGCAGGTCTTACGATGAAGCCCGAGAATATCGAGGAGTTCACGCGCCGCTTCCACGCCTATGTCGAGGAGCACATCGACCCCTCGCTCCTGGTGCCCCAGGTGGATATCGACTCCGAGTTGCTCTTCAGCGACATCACCCCCTCGTTCAGGGCTGTGCTCTCGCGCTTCCAACCCTTCGGCCCCGGCAACACCTCCCCCGTCTTTGTGACTCGTGGTGTGAGCAACAGGGGCGATGCGAAACTCGTGGGCGCCGAGCAAGAGCACCTCAAGATGGACCTTACGCAAAGGCAGAAGCCCAATACGACCATTGGTGCCATTGCGTTCCAGCAACCCACCCACTATGAGTGGATTCGCAACGGTAGGCCCATTGATGTCTGCTACTCCATTGTGGAGAACCACTACCGCGGAGTTACCACCCCACAGTTAAGGGTAAAGGATATAAAAACTTTGAAATAGGGGTATTTTCCCGCTCTTGAGAAATGGCGTGCCGAAGGGTGCGCCATTTCTGTTTTCGCCCCAAGCACAACACCACCACCCCTAAAAACACACCATTTCATACTCATTAAGTCTGGGATAAATGTTCGATTTTTCCTTTTTACAGTTCTTTTTGGGATGGGAGAACTCCTTTTAGATGTTGACGGGGTTGGCTAATAGGAAATTAAAAACTATCTTCGCGGTATGAATCCCTGCGGGGATATATGGACTATGAATTTGAGAAAACACAATTAACCACTAAAACAAAAAAAGATGAAAAAACTTATCGTTTCTTTGATGGCGCTCGTTGTAGCAACCGGCGCTTTTGCGCAGCTCAACTTCGGTGTGAAGGTGGGTGGCAACCTCTCGACTATCAGCGGTATGGTATCCGAGGATAGCGGTCTTAATTGGGGCGACCTCGCCTCTGCCGACGCTTCGCAGGCTATGAAACTCGGTCTGAACGCAGGTGTTTATGCAGAGTATATGGTTCTTCCCTTGCTCGGCATTCAGGTTGAGGCCAACTTCTCGATGCAGGGTGTGAACACCGAGGCTACCGCAAGCAGCGGCCTGCTCGGCGTGAGTGCAACCACCAACACTGCCTACAAGGCTAACTATGTGACTGTGCCCATCTTGGCAAAGGTTCACTTTATGAACATCCGCGCCTATGCAGGTCCCCAGTTTGGCTTCGCAACCGGCTTCAACACCACCACCAAGACCGTCACCGGTGACAACACTAACACCCAGGATAACACCCTCGAGGCTGGCGACTACAGCTCGTTCGACCTCTCGCTCGTTGTGGGCGCACAGTACAAACTGACCAACAACATCGGTGTTGACGCTCGCTACAACATTGGTATGACCAATGTATTCCCCGCAGTTAAAGACAACAACGGTGAGGTTCTCACCGAGGCTTGGGGCAAACAGGGCGTATTGCAGCTCGGCGTATTCTACGAGTTCTAATAGAAACCCTTTTTAGACCACACAACTCCGACCCCCTTTGTGAGTGTCGGAGTTTTTATTTATATTTGTCATACAAATAATACAATATAGACCACTATGAAACACCTACGCACACTCACTCTGCTCACCACCCTAACCCTCCTCACGCTCATATCACAGCCCGCCTCGGCCCAGAAATTCCAACTTGGCTTGAGGGATGGCGTATCGCTATCGTGGCTTGCGGGCGTGGAGAACACCCTGCCTCTGGCTGGGCTCTATGTAGGCGTCACCGCCGACTATGCCTTTAGTGACAAATGGGCTGTGGGTGTGGATGCAACCTTGGCAGAGCAGGGCGTGCAATGTGGGGCCAATGCAGATGGTGTGACGATAGCATACTCCTACGACTACCTCAACATACCCGTTATGGCACGCTACAGCCTGCCCGTTGGCTCCAACCAACGCCTAACCCTCTCGGCAGGAGCCCAGGTTGGCGTCTTTCTGATTGGTAGTTATGAATATACCGCCCCCTCGGTGCTTGGCGGCGAAATGGTAAGCGGCAACGGCTACCTCGACAGCAACTCTTTCCACCCTCTTGACTTTGGTGCCGTAGCGGCTCTGGAGTACAGCGTCGGAAGAACCTCCGTAGAGTTGCGCTACACCCTCGGCATAACCCAAACCCACGACGGTATATCCAACACCCTCAACGGCTACTACTACATCTCGGTGCCCGACAACCGCAACTCGGTATTCCAACTCGGCACAGTCCTAAGGTTTTAGCACTGCGGCAGTTGGCCACCGACAAACCCCTTATGCGCGAACACCCATTCGGTCTTCGCGCATTATTTTTACCCACCCAGAAAGAGCACATAAAAGAGGCGAGCCCACACCAACCTGTCTTGAGGTCAATGTGGGCTCACTCTTTGTCTTGTGGCGTACTTCCACGCCCGAAATGTGAATCGCTATTTTATTCGCTTGCAGAGGAAATAGGTGCCCGCCGCAAGGGCCACAATCAGACCCATTGCCACCAACCAACCGTTGTCCCAATCGAGGAAAGGCATCTTCTTGAAGTTCATACCATAGATACTTGCCACCAGGGTTGCGGGGAGGAACACAACCGATGCGAGAGCCAGAATCTTCGACGAGTTGTTCTGCTCGATGGTAATCAGACCGAGCGCCGTATCTTGCAGATAGTCAAGACGCTCGAAGCTGAAGTCGGCGTGGGAAATCAGTGAGTTCACATCCCTCATCATAAGCTGCAGACGAGGGTAGATATCGTTCGGGAATCGCTCGCTTCGCTGGATACCCGAGAGTATGCGCTGACGGTCGAAGATGTTCTCACGAATCAACATTGTCTGCTCCTGCAAGCTGTTGATGCGGGTAATGTCGCGCTTGTCAACCTCGCCATCCACCGAAATCTCCTTGCTCAGTGCGGCAATCTGTTTGGCAACATTCTCCACCAAGTCGGCGTCGGCATCAATCCTCACCTCCAGAATGGAGATCAGCAGATGGTAGCCCGTATTATAGGCTCGAGCGTTCATCTGCAACCTTTTGGCCGCCTCGTTGAAGGTGCGGAACTCGGCGTTGCGAGTGGTGATGAGCACACCCTCGCTCACGATGAACGACACGGGCTCAACGGTGAAGATACCATCGGGCTGGGGCATAAAGAAGTTGGTATTGGAGAAAATTGCGTTCTCCGTCTCGGAGTACTTCGAAGTGGACTCAATCTCCTCTATCTGTTGACGAGTCAGAAGGTTGAGTTCCATAAAATTCTCAACCGCCTTACGCTCCTGAATGGTGGGCGAAAGCAGGTCGATCCACAAAATATCGTCGTAGCCGAGTTCATCAAAGAGCTTGATGTCGGCTTCGCGGACAATTTTGTTATACTGTTTGAGATAGATTGTAATCATTAGTGCTGGCTGTTCGGATTTAGAGGTGAACGTGTTTTCCTTAAATTGTCCGAATGGACAGCCGTCAGTGGAGCGTCTTACGCCCCCTGCGGCTCCTTATTTCAGTCAGCCAGGGTTGGCGTGGGAGGCAGCTTTTTTGAGCTTTTTCCAGAAGGCCTCCAATGCCGTATGTTTTTTAGCGTCAAACAGATAGTCAACAGTGGTGGTGAGATAACTATAATCCTCCACGCGGGGGCACTCGGCCTGTGAAAGCAGAGCCTCATATATGCGCTCAACACCTGTGGTGAGTCCGCGCTCAATGGCGTCCAACACCTCGGCATCAACACCCTCGCGAGCAACAATAATGCCATAGACGGGCGCATCGGGCGCAACACCCCACTCGTCGGCAAGGCTCACAGAGCCACCCTTATCAACGGGAGCAACACAGAAGTCTGTGACAATCTTAACTCCCTCGATGGTGCGCGCAACATCCGCCGCGAGGAGCGCGACATCCACGCGACCCTCACGAAGAGCATCTGCAATTTCGTTTTGTGAAAGAAGAGCGACCTCGGCCGTTATCTCTTTAGCCGAGCGCAAGCCATAGACCAATGGCACTGCGCTGAGAGTCGCAGGGGCTGCAATTTTTACTGACAGGGACATCATCCATCTCCTTTTTTGCCATTAGTTCAACTTCTCGTTTTTCTGACGGTCGGAGCGCCCAAAGCACCCCTTCCAGCCTACAAAAGTACAAATAAATTTGAGAATTGAAAGTTGGGGCTTGAGTTTTTTTCCTTCCACCCCGTGTTTTTGTGGGCTTTAGGGCTCTTTTGGCACACCTCTGCGCACCGACAAGGACAAAAGTGCAGACTCTGCCGCTCGGTGCCCCCACCAATTTTCACTGTCAAAAATTGTGCTCTATTCTATATTTCATATAGAAAATCAAAAACTTATTGCTATATTTGCCCCAAATAGACAAATCAAAACTAAAACTCAATGAAAAAACTTACTCTTTTCGCAATTATGGCGTCGCTTATGGCAACAGTTATGACCTCTTGCTCCGGCGAGCAGAACAAATTCCAGTGGCAGATCGACTCGTTCGATGACATCAAGGTACTGCGCTACCAAGTACACGGCTTTGAGGAGCTTCCCCTCCAGCAGAAGGAGCTCATCTACTACCTCAACCAGGCTGCCCTCTGGGGTAGGGACATTATGTTCGACCAGAACTTCAAGTACAACCTCGCCATCCGCCGCACCCTCGAGGCAGTCTACACCACCTATGAGGGCGACAAGGAGTGTGAGGAGTGGAAGAGCTTTGAGAAATACCTCAAAAAAGTGTGGTTTGCCAACGGTATCCACCACCACTACGGCAACGATAAGTTCACACCCGAGTTCTCGCAGGAGTATTTCCTCGGCGAGCTCGTAGCAAAAAGCAACACCGAGCTCTTCCCCACCGAGGCGTTTGGCTCGAAGGAGGCTCTTCTGGATGTGATTGTTCCCGTGATGTTCGACCCCGCACTCTACCCCTCGAGGCTCGTGCAGGCCGGCGTGGATGATGTCCTCAAGGCTTCGTCAATGAACTACTATGAGGGCCTCACCCAGAAGGAGGCCGAGGCATTCTATGCAGGTATGGCTGCCATCAACGATCCTCGCCCCATCTCCTACGGTCTGAACAGCAAGCTCGTGAAGAAGGATGGCAAAATCTATGAGCAGACCTACAAGGTGGGCGGTATGTACTCCGAGGCTCTCGAGCAGATTGTCTACTGGCTGGAGAAGGCTGCCGGCGTAGCCGAGGAGCCCCAGAAGTCGACCATCCTCAAACTCGTGGAGTACTACAAGAGCGGCAACCTCCGTCTTTTCGACGAGTTCAACATCGCTTGGACCAAAGATACCGAGAGCCCCGTGGACTTCGTCAATGGCTTCACCGAGGATTATGGTGATCCTCTGGGCCGCAAGGGTGCTTGGGAGAGCATCGTGAACTTCAAGAGCGTGGAGGCCTCCAAGCGCACCGAGCTCATCAGCAACAACGCACAGTGGTTTGAGGACAATGCGCCCATCAACCCCGCATTCCGCAAATCGGAGGTTAAGGGCGTTTCGGCAAAGGTTATCACCGCCGCAACCCTCGCAGGTGACGCCTACCCCGCAACCCCCATCGGTATCAACCTCCCCAATGCCGACTGGATCCGCAAAGAGCACGGCTCCAAATCGGTAACAATCGACAATATTACTGAGGCCTATGCCGAGAGCGCAAAGGGTAACGGCTTCGATGAGGAGTTCGTTCTCCGCAAAGAGGACAGGGAGCGCATCAACAAATATGGCTCCATTGGCGACAACCTCCACACCGACATCCACGAGTGCTTGGGCCACGGCTCGGGTCAGTTGGCTCCCGGCGTGAAGGGCGGCGAGCTTGGCAAGTACAGCTCCACCCTTGAGGAGGCTCGTGCCGACCTCTTTGGTCTTTACTACCTCGGTGACGAGAAGCTCGTTGAGCTTGGTCTTGTTCCCTCGTTTGAGGTTGCCAAGGCACAGTATGCCGAGTACATTATGAACGGTATGATGACCCAGTTCTCGCGCATTGAGCTCGGCAAGGATGTGGTTGAGAGCCATATGCAGAACCGCAAACTCATCGCCGAGTGGTGCTACGAGAGGGGCAAAGAGGAGAATGTCATCGAGTGGGTTAAGAAGGATGGCAAGACCTATGTTGTTGTGAACGACTTCGAGAGGCTGCGTGAGCTCTTTGGCGAGATGCTCTATGAGGTTCAGCGCATCAAGTCCGAGGGCGACTTCGAGGCCGGCAAGGCACTCGTTGAGAAGTACGCCGTGAAGATCGACCCCGAGTTGCACAAAGAGGTTCTGGAGCGCTACGCTTCGCTGAACATCAAGCCCTACAGCGGCTTCATCAACCCCATCTACACTCTCGTAGAGGAGGATGGCAAGGTTGTGGATGTGAAGATCGAGTACCCCCTGAGCTACATCGAGCAGATGCTCTACTACTCGGAGAACTACTCCAACCTGCCCACCATCAACTAAACGAAACTCCTAAAACTCATACACTATGAACGCAGAGAAGAAAAATGGCGGCCGAAATTGGCAGATTCCCGTAATCTGCCTTTCGGCAATCATCATTGTAGCAATGTTGTGTTTCCGCCCCGGTAAGAACAGGAAGGCAACCCTCGAGGAGCCCCTCGTAGAGGCCACCGCAGAGGCCACCGCAGAGGTAACACCCACCGCGTCCCAGCTTGAGGAGCCCGCAATGGCAAGCACCGACACTCTGGCAACTCCCGAGGAGGACTTCGACCTGCTGTATGGCTTCAATCGCACCCAATACACCGTTGATGAGGGCGATGTTCAGCAGGGCGAGCTGCTCGTAAACCTCCTTCAGCCCTACACCTCGTATGGCAACATTCTGGCCATCGCCGAGAAGAGCAAGGGTGTTTATGATTTGGCCAGCAAGATGCAGATTAACCACCACTGGGCCGTATTCTGCAACACCGACGATATGGGCGAGAGCCACCTTGAGCACTTCGTCTATGAGATCAACAGCGAGGATATCCTCGTTGTGACCATCAAAGATGGCAATGTGGATGTTGAGCGCAAAATAAAAGAGTAAACAAACGACAAAAAACAGAGAGGAAGAAGAGGAACAATGAAGGAGACAAAAAGTACCAAGAAGGGCTTTCGTTTGACACGAAGAGATAGGCAGATGATTCTCATTACGGTGGTTATAATCCTCGTAATGCTCATCGTCAAGGCCTGCTCGGGTGATAAAGAGGAGGCGGTTGTGGAGGCCGAAACGCCCAAGGTGGAGTTGCTCTACGGCTACGACAAGAGCAAATATGAGGTTATTGAGGGCGTTGTGGAACAGGGACAGGTTCTCTCCTCCGTGCTCGACGGCCTTGTGTCGCAGAGTCGCATCAACCGTATGGCCGAGAGCACCAAAGATGTCTACGACCTGGCACGCAACATTCGCCCCGATAAAAAATGGGCACTCTTCTCGACTGTGGATAGCCTCGGGGCAAGAACTCCGGCCCACTTCGTCTATGAGATAAACCGTCTGGAGATCCTCCACGTGGACTTCCAGGGCGAGGCCTTCTCCGCACGCATCGAGGAGAAGGAGCAGACCTTCATCAGGCGCAAGGTGTCGGCCACCATTGAGAGTTCGCTCTGGAATGCCCTTATCTCCAACAACATCCCCGGACAACTCGCTGTGGAGATTGAGAACATCTATGGCTGGAGTGTGGACTTCTTCCACCTCCACGCCGGAGATACCTTCATCGCCATCTACGATGAAATCTACGCCGAGGGCGAGAGAATCGGTGTGGGTGAGGTCTATGGCGCCTACTTCAAACACGGCGGCAGGGACTACTACGCCATTCCCTTTATGCAGAATGGCAAGTTGGACTATTGGGATGAGAAGGGTGGTAGTATGAAGCGTCAGTTCCTCAAGGCCCCCCTGAAGTTCACCCGCATCTCCTCGAAGTTCTCCAACAGCCGTCTGCACCCCATCAAGAAAATCTATCGTCCCCACCACGGCGTGGACTATGCCGCACCTGTGGGCACCCCCGTTGTGGCAATTGCCGACGGTACGGTAAGCGTGAAGAAGTATGAGAAGGGCGGCGCTGGCTACTATATGAAGATTACCCACGCCAACGGCTATGTGAGTACCTATATGCACTTGAGTAAATATGCCAAGGGTATCAATGTGGGCACCCGCGTAAAACAGGGCGAGGTTATCTGCTATGTAGGTAACACCGGCGGCTCGACAGGGCCCCACCTCGACTTCCGCATCCACCATAACGGCACCCCCATCGACCCCCTCAAGATTCCTTCCCACTCGGTTGAGCCCGTCAAGAAGGAGAATATGGAGGCATTTATGGCTGTGAGGGATAAGGTTATGGCCGAGCTTATGGGCGATGTGGCTATGGACGAGGTCTTCTCTATGAGCGAGATTAACCCCAATGCCAAGGAGATTGTCTACGGCGACGACCGCCTGATAAATTGGAATGAGGAGCTTCGTCGTAACTCCGTCTTTGACGCCCTCGACAAACTTTAGTAGAGAAACGCAACGAGAGAGAGATAAGAGGGCTTATGGCTTGGCAAGGCAGACGAGTGGGTGTGGTGATTGTTGCGGGTGGCAGCGGCAGCCGTATGGGTGCCGATGTGCCCAAACAGTTCCTCCTGCTCTCCGGCCAACCCATCCTCCTGCACACCATACGAGCCTTTGAGCCCTACGCCGATGAGATGGTTGTGGTGCTGCCTGCGGGCCAGGTGGAGCGCTGGAGGGAGATGGCCCACCGATGCAACATCGAGGCGAGTCACAAGGTGTGCGTAGGCGGTGCTTCGAGGTTTGAGTCGGTGAGAAACGGACTTGCGGCCTTGGGCGAATGTGACCTTGTGGCCATTCAGGATGGCGTGAGACCCCTGCTGTCGGCCAAGATGATAGAGCGAGGGCTCGAGTGTGCCGCCAGCCACGGTGCCGCAATCCCCATTGTGGATGCCGTGGATTCGTTCCGCATAGTGGAAGGCGACACTCTGGCCGTTATCGACCGCGCACGACTCAAGGCTGTGCAGACACCCCAAATCTTCGCCGCCGAGGGGCTGCGCAAGGCCTATGAGGCCGAGGCAGATGCACGATTTACCGACGACGCAACCGTTGTGGAGCTGGCCGGTCAAAAGCTCGCCTACTATGACGGCGAGCGCCGAAATATTAAGATAACCACCCCCGAGGACCTGCTTATTGCCGAGGCCCTCTTGGGGACAAAAGAGAGATAAAGACAAGGAGGAGGTATGAGGATAACTCTGCGATTTGGCAGCCTCGACAAGAGGGCACGAATCATCACGACAACGCTTGGAGGGTTGCTCGTGGGGTTGTGCATCACCCTCTTTGCCACCTCCCACGGAGCAACCTACATTGCCGCCTGGACCACCTCGGTCGTTGTGGCACTCGTGGCTCTGTGTATGCTATCACTCCCCCGCCGCATCATTCTGGACGATCAGATGGTGGAACTTCGATGTTTGGTGGAGAGCACCTACATCCAGCTGGGAAGTGTGGTCGATGTGGAGGTTGTGGGCGAGAGTGGCCTCAGGCGCAAGCTGCCTCTGCTGGGTGTCTATGGCTTTGGTGGCTACTATGGCTTCTGGCTCGACCTTGCAACAAGAAAGATATACCGAACCTACATAACCTCTCGGAAGGAGTGTGTGGTCATACACACATCCCACCGCCGCTACCTTGTCAGCTGCGCCGCACCGGAAATGTTGCGCAGTCAGATTCTTGCCACCAAGGCACGATGCTCCAAGGAGGAGTAGGCACCGACGGACCAAAGCCGAGAATGAGAGATAAAGAGAGAAAACTTTAGACAAAGATAGTATGGGGATACTTAAAAGCATTGCCGCAGGATTGTATGGCGCAGGTGTGAATTTTCGCAACTGGCTCTACGATATGAAAATTCTGCGCAGCCAACAGGTGGATATTCCGACCATTTGTGTTGGTAACATTGCCGTAGGTGGTACGGGTAAGACTCCCGTTGTGGAGTTTCTTGTCCGTCATCTCTCCGGAGAGTACCGCATTGCCGTGCTCTCCAGAGGCTACCGCCGCCGCACCAAGGGCTATATCGAGGTGGAGGTGGGCGACTCCTTCCGCAAGGTGGGCGATGAGCCCAAACAGATGAAACGCAAATTCCCGGGTGTGGTTGTAGTTGTGTGCGAGAACCGCCTCGAGGGCATTCGCCGCATCAAAGAGGAGCATCCCGAGGTGAATCTGGTCGTTATGGACGACGGATTCCAGCATCGCAGCCTTATCCCCACTGTGAGCATACTCCTCTCGGAATACTCTCTGCCCCCCTATGAGAACAGGATGCTTCCCGCAGGAACACTGCGCGACAGCCCCTCACAACTCTACCGAGCCTCCATACTGCTTGTCACCAAGACCCCACAGAATATCGCACCCATTGAGCGCAACATTGCAAAGAAGGAGCTCCGCCACACCGCCTACCAGAGCGTCTTCTTCACCAACATCGAGCAGTGTGCCCCCATACCCATCTTCTCGGATGTTGCCCCAATGAGGATTCCCGAGGAGTGCAAGGTTATTGCCTTTGCGGGCATTGCCACCCCCGAGAAGTTCTTCGACTCTCTGGAGGAGCGCTACAATGTGGTTGAGCGAGTGGTATTCAGGGACCACCACAACTACAAAGTGGGAGATATTAATCGAATAATGGAGCTGGTGGAACTCTACGGCAAAAATGTTGTAGTGGTAACCACCGAGAAGGATGGTGTGAAGCTCACCTCGAGAAAGTACATCCCCGAGAAGCTCCAGAGGCGACTCTTCGTGCAGCCCATCAAGATTAACTTCCTGGATGGCGACGCCGACAAGATGCTCCAAACCCTCAAAGACGAACTCAAAAACAAAAAGATATGATAGACACTATTAAGAAAACCGCGCAATTTATCGCCGAACGCACTGGCTTCACCCCCGAGGTGGGCATCATTCTTGGCACAGGCCTTGGAGGTCTTGTGAACCACATCGAGATTGCCCACTCGCTCCCATATAATGAAATTCCTGGCTTCCCCGTATCGACCGTTGAGGGCCACGCCGGCCGTCTTATCTTCGGCACGCTCGGTGGCAAAAAGGTTGTGGCTATGCAGGGTAGGTTCCACTACTACGAGGGCTATGCTCCCGAGCAGGTGGTGTTCCCTGTGAGGGTTATGAGGTTCCTGGGCATTAAGACCCTCTTTGTGTCGAACGCCAGCGGTGGCATCAACTCGTCGTTCCGCGTGGGCGACCTGATGGTCATCAACGACCACATAAACCTCATCCCCAATGTGCTCATCGGCACCAACTGCGCCGAGCTGGGTGCCCGCTTCCCCGATATGAGCGAGCCCTACAGCCGTGCTCTGGAGGCGTTGGCTACCGAGGTGGCCGCCGAGAAGGGTATCAAGTTGCAGTATGGTTGCTATGTGGGCACCACCGGCCCCACCTTCGAGACCCCCAAGGAGTATGGATACTTCAAAGCCATCGGTGGCGACGCTGTGGGTATGTCGACCACGCCCGAGGTTATTGCCGCAAGGCATATGGGCCTCCCCGTATTCGGCATTTCGATTATCACCAACGCCGCCTTCAGTGGTCAGAAATCGACTCACGAGGAGGTGCAGCAGGAGGGCGCAAAGGCCGAGAAGAGAATGAGCGCACTCATTATGGGTATGCTCGAGAGAATGTAACATCCCCCGAAAACAAAACAGAGAGAGAACACTATGATTCAGAAGATAAAAGCTGCGGCTCAATATATCGCCGAGCGCACAGAGTTCACCCCCGAGGTGGGCATTATTCTTGGTACGGGCCTTGGAGGTCTTGTGGAGAAGATCGAAATCGAGCACTCGATTCCCTATGGTGAGATTCCCGGCTTCCCCGTTTCGACCGTCGAGGGCCACAGCGGAAGGCTCATTATGGGCACGCTGGGTGGCAAGAAGGTTGTGGCTATGCAGGGCAGGTTCCACTACTACGAGGGCTACACCGCACAGCAAGTGGTATTCCCCGTGAGGGTTATGAAGTTCCTCGGCATTAAGACCCTCTTTGTGTCGAATGCTGCGGGCTCGATGAACTCGACCTTCCGTGTGGGCGATGTGATGGTCATCAACGACCACATAAACCTCATCCCCAACCCCCTTATTGGCCGCAACATCGACGAGTTGGGACCCCGCTTCCCCGCAATGAACGACGCCTACAATCCCGAACTCATCGAGAAAGCTACGAAGATTGCCGAGAAGGAGGGCATAAAGTTGCAGTATGGTTGCTATGTGGCACTCACGGGCCCCACTTTCGAGACCCCCAAAGAGTATATGTGGGTAAAACTCATCGGCGGTGACGCTGTGGGTATGTCCACCGCTCCCGAGGTTATCGCCGCAAGGCATATGGACATCCCCGTATTCGGCGTGTCCATCATCACCGACACAATGGAGAACACCTCCATCTCCCACGAGGAGGTGCAGGAGAACGGCAAGCTGGCCGAGAAGAATATGACCAAACTCTTCACCGAGCTGCTCAAAACACTTTAACGAACAACAACCCCAAAACAAAAACGAATAGAGAACAAAACTATGATCAATAAAGTTATTCTTGTGGGCAATGTGGGTATGGACCCCGAGGTACGCACCCTTGAGAGTGGTGTGAAGACCGCCCGCGTTAGACTCGCAACCTCCGAGAGGTATTTCAACCGCGAAACACAGCAGGCCACCGAGCACACCGAGTGGCACACTATCACCCTCTGGCGCAACCTCGCCGATGTGGTTGACAGGTTCGTGAAGAAGGGCTCGCAGATCTATGTTGAGGGCCGCCTCCGCACCCGCGAGTGGACCGACCAGAGTGGCAACAAACGCTACTCGACAGAGATTCTGGCCGACGATATGAAACTCCTCGGCCGCCGCGAGGGTGGCGCACCCCAGAGTGAGGGTGGCGCACCCCAGAGCTATGGTGCTGCCCAGACCTATACTCCCGTGTCGCAGCCCGCAGCCGCCCCTGCCGCTACCGCCATCGCACCCACAATGGAGGACACCATCGACGACCTGCCCTTCTAGGCACAGTCGCAACCTCCATCGACAAAAAAAAGGCCACGGAAGAGAAGTTCCGTGGCCTTTATATTATATATAAGGTAATGGGCAAAAACTATGGCGCTCGACGAAGGGGTGTCGGCCGAAGGCCTAAAAGGCTTGTTGCCAGATGATGCGGGTGAGGTAGATGGCGGCGATGAGTTTTATGCCCGTGCCGCAAAGGAAGGCCGCAAAGGAGCCAAAGGCCACCTTGAAAGCGCGCGCACTATTGCTACCGTCGTGGGTGAGCTCGCCCACAAGCGCACCCAAAAATGGGCCCAAAAGAATACCAAGCGGACCGAAGAACATTCCCACAAATATGCCCCACAGGGAGCCTCGTGTGGCCGCCTTGGAGCCTCCGAACTTCTTGGTCATCACCGCTGGCAGGAAGTTGTCGAGCAGCGTTACGCCCACCGCCAAGACGGCCCAAAGGACCAGATTGGTGGTGCTAAACATCGCCCCCTGCCAATGGCACAGCAGAACGCCGAGATAGACAATGGGGACTCCCGGCAACACCGGAACCACACAGCCAATTATTCCAATAAAGGCGCAAATGAGCGCCAAAACCTCCATCCATTCCATCGTAAAATCATTTTAAGGGTGTTACAAATATACGAATTTACAATTAAATAGCCCGAGTGGGGAGTGAAAACTTACAAAAAAGAGAAGGGCGGGGGGTGGAATTTTTCACTTTTTTTATACCTTTGTGGGTGTGATGGCGAAGGTTGGACATCGGAGCAAACAAGAATCCGAGGAGTCCTTTGGCGCTTATTTAGTGGCAATTACACCACGCAGCAACCATTTAGGACAGCGTAGCGCCTCACACGCCGAAAGCAAACAAAGGATGAAAACGATAATTTCAAACAGAAAAAACGAAAAGCGCGAAGGCGTTTTTGACCTTGTGAAGCTTATGAGCAAGGCCGAGAAGCGCAACTTCAAGCTCTACTCCACAAGGCTCGACTGCAACGAGGGTGCAAAATTTCTCATCCTCTTCGACGCCCTCGACTCTATGGAGCAGTACGACGAGGCGAAAGTGCTGACCCTCTGCCCCACCATCTCCAAGCAGCAGCTACCCAACCTCAAGGCCCACCTCTACAAGCAGATTCTCATCTCGCTCCGTATGCTCGGCGCACAACACTCCGTGTCGCTCGAGATTCGCGAACAGATTGATTTTGTGAAGATTCTCTTCGACAAAGGACTCTATGGTGAGGCGCAAAAATTGCTCGAAAAGGTCGAAAAAAGGGCCAAGGAGTATGAGATGCTCTCCGCCATCCTCGACATCGTGGAGCTCAAACGACAACTCAAAGTCCTCAGCTACTCAAGCGAGATGACCCAAGCGGCCGACACAACCGCCAAGGCTACCGATGTTATCTCGGAGCACCTGAACAACATCGCAGCCCTCTCGCGATTGGCGGTGCAGTGTTATGCCCTCCACCAGAACATCGGTTTCGCCCGCTCCCAGAAAGACCTCGACAGGCTCAACAACTACTTCAAACCTCGCATCGAGGCCTACGAAGGAGTGCCTATGGACTTCACCGAGCGCTTCTACTACTATCAGGCCAAGGCGTGGTACTACTACATCTGTCACCGCACCGCACAATCCTATCGCTACGCCCTCAAGTGGGTTTCGCACTTCAACCGCAAGCCCGAGATGAAGGAGATTATGTATGATAGTTATATGCGTGGCTACTCGCAGGTGTTGGACGGTATGTTCCTGATGCACAAGTACTCGGCCTTTGAGCGCACACTCAAGGAGTTTGAGAAGGAGAGCAAAACCATCGGAGAGATGAACGACAACGCACAGATGATTTCGCAGGGCATTCTCTTCACCGGCCAGCTCAACCGATGTCTTATGTCGGGCACCTACAAGGATGGTCTGTGGATTGCCAAAAACATCGACTCCTACCTGAAAAAATATGGCGAAAGGCTCACCATCCACGAGAAAATGCCCCTCTATTTCAAGGTGGCCAGCCTCTACTTCGGCGACGGCAACTACGCCAAGTGTATCGAGTATCTCGCCTACATCATCGCCGTCAAGGACCACAACATCCGCCGCGACCTGCAGTGCTACGCCCGAATGTTGAACCTTATGGCCCTCTATGATGCGGGGCTCGACTTCAACATCGACTACCAGATACGCTCGGTCTACTCGTTCATTGTGAAGATGAGGGATATGACCGAGATGAAGGCCGAGCTATTCTCGTTCTTCAAGAGCATCGGCTCGGTCAACGCCATTGACCTCAAAAAGGAGTTCAAAAACCTCTACGAGAGGCTCAAGCCCTATGAAAACCACACCTACGAGCGTCGCACCTTCTACTACATCGATCTGCTCGCGTGGCTGGAGAGCAAAATCACCGAGAAGAGTATGGGCGAAATTGTGAGAAACCGCTTTGAGGCCTCACAGGAGAGAGAAAATAACAAAAGAGATAACGGATAAATGGCAACATCAGCAATCAGAAACATCGAGAGCGATGCGGATTTCGAGAGCAAAATCCGCCCGCAGGAACTCGACAACTTCCACGGACAGCAGAAAATCGTGGACAACCTCCGCATCTTCATAAAGGCAGCCCTGATGAGGGGTGAGTCGCTCGACCACGTGCTCTTCCACGGCCCTCCGGGACTCGGCAAAACCACCCTTGCTAACATCGTAGCCAACGAGATGGGCTCCTCGCTAAAGGTCACCAGCGGCCCCGTGCTGGACAAGCCCGGCGACTTGGCAGGCCTCCTGACGAACCTGTCGGAGGGCGATGTGCTCTTCATTGATGAGATTCACCGTCTGAGCCCCATTGTGGAGGAGTATCTCTACTCGGCAATGGAGGATTACAAGATAGACATCGTGCTCGACAAGGGCCCCTCGGCTCGTTCGATACAGATTGAGCTGGCACCCTTCACCCTCATTGGCGCCACCACCCGCAGCGGCCTTCTGACCTCCCCTTTGAGGGCCCGCTTCGGCATCACCTGCCACCTTCAGTACTACGATACGGATGTGTTGAGCGACATCGTAAAGCGCTCGGCGGGCATTCTCGGCGTGAAGATTGACGACCAGGCAGCCCACGAGGTTGCCCTCAGGAGTCGTGGCACCCCCCGTATTGCCAACTCGCTATTGCGCCGCGTGAGGGACTTTGCTATGGTGGAGGGCGATGGAAAGATAAACCTGACCATCACCCGCCGCGCACTCGAGGCGCTGAACATCGACTCCCGAGGCCTCGACGAGATGGACAACAAGATTCTTCGCACGATTATTGAGAAGTTTAACGGCGGCCCTGTGGGTGTTAACACTATTGCTACCTCGGTGAGCGAAGAGGCCGGAACTATTGAGGAGGTATACGAGCCCTTCCTCATTAAAGAAGGCTTTCTCAAACGCACTCCTCGTGGTCGTGAGGCCACCGATTTGGCCTACTCACACCTCGGCTACACCAAAAACCCCGAAGATGGCACGCTATTCTAACCAGAGAGTGTGTGAAAAAAACCAAAAAAACACAAACAAGCCCCCGCAGAAACGGGGGCTTGTATTATTCTTAGGATGCTCCGACCGTCGAAGCATTTTTGACATCTATGTTGAATGGTAGTTTATAGGACACCTTTACTGGCTCGCCGTTGCTACGCAATCCGGGTGTCCATCGTGGGGCGTTTTGCAACACCTGAACGCCCATTTTTGCCATCTCTGTGTTGTCTGTTGATTCAATAGTCACCTGCTCCACCGAACCATCCAACCCGACAACGAAACTCAAAACTGTCTTTGTGCTTGAAATATCTATACCTAACTGCAATAATTTACTAATCTCACTTGAGAACCAACTCCTGAACCTATTGATATCACCACCCTGGAAAGTTGGGGGTGTAGCCAACCCTTCGACCAAATCATCCTCTTTAGTAGAAAGCATTGCGGCACCGCTCTGACCGTTAACGATTCGTCGGAATGTTCCCATCTCGAGGCACTCGGTAAAGGTTTGCGTGTCGTAGGCCTCCCAAATAACATGGTCGGTCACATAGACAACTCCATCCTTGATGCCGAAAAATACATCTTGGGGCAGCCCCTCTACAACAAACACAATCTGGTATTGGTACATAACCACTTGCATAAAATTGTTTTGAGGAGAGTTTCCGCTTTGCTTTTTGGGATCGACCACCGAAGCCTCGCCGTTGGCATATACCCACCTCACCTTACCCTTGTCGGTGTAGATGTAGTCGGCAAAGATATTTGTCGGCTCGGAGTAACCCTCAAACTTCACGGGCGTCTGAAAATCCAAGGCCCTAATGAAATCGGCCTGGGTTTTGATATTGTCCCACTCCACCCCCTCGCGCTTGCTGGCCGCAAAAAAATAGAGATGATAGTAGTTCTCGTTCTTCTTGAAACCACCCTTTCGAGGAAGCTGCTTCACCGCCTCAATAGCCTCCTGCTCATAGGTGGCAAAATCTACATTGGGGAGCATTAGTTGTTGGGCGTGCGAGACGGCACTGCCTAAGATTAACGCTGCGGCAATCCACGCAAGGTGTTGAAAAATTTTCATTTTGGTCTAAAATATGAGGTTGCAAAAGCAAGATTTCTAGCACAAAGATAGAATATATGCCCAGAAAAACAATTGACAATTTTGGACTAAAAATAAAAAAAACATCTCAAATGACCCCTATCCCGAGAAAAATACCTATCTTGTGATGTTTTTGGGAATATTAACAACAAGTATTACATAAAAAAACAAAAAGACTATGAATCAGAAAAAACAAAATTACACATTGCCTATCTTGGTGATGATTCTTCTGTTTGGTATGATTTCGTTCGTTACCAACCTCGCTTCGCCTATGGGTGATGTGCTTAAGAATCAGTTCGATGTGGCCAACTGGATGGGTACTCTCGGCGTGTTCGCCAACTTCATTGCATACGCTTGTATGGGTATTCCCGCAGGTAATATGCTCCAGAAGAAGGGCTACAAATTCACTGCACTTGCTGCTGTAATTGTGGGCTTTGTGGGTGTTGGCATCCAGACCATCGCAGGTCTTTTGGACGGCAACCTCGCATTCGGCATCTACCTCCTCGGTGCATTCGTTGCAGGTTTCTCGATGTGTATGCTCAACATCGTTGTGAACCCTATGCTGAACAAGCTCGGTGGTGGCGGTAACAAAGGCAACCAGCTCATCCAGATTGGTGGCTCGTTCAACTCCTTGATGGGTACTGCCGTTATCTTCCTCACCGGTATCTTCGTTCCCAGCATTGTTGATGCAAAAATCAGCCAGGTATTCCCCTTGATGTTCATCGCTCTGGCCATCTTCGCACTTGCATTTGTGGTTATCTCGCTCACCAAGATTCCCGAGAACGAGAACAAGCAGGTTGCAAGCCAGGAGAAGTCGAAATATGGTCCTATGTCGTTCCGCCACTTTGTGCTGGGCGCTGTGGCCATCTTCATCTATGTTGGTGTTGAGGTTGGTATCCCCAATGTACTTCAGAAATGGCTGCAGAACGGCGGTCTGAATGTTGAGAGTGGCGCCGAGGCTATCGCCGGTACCGTAACCGCAACCTACTGGTTGTTGATGCTCGTTGGCCGCCTTGTGGGTGCATCTATCGGTAGCAAAGTTTCGGCAAAGAGTATGCTCACCGCCGTTTCGGTTATCGGTCTTATCCTTGTTGGCCTCGCCATCTTCCTCAACCCCGCAACCTCCGTTAACCTCCCCGTATTCAAAGGCACCGATGGCTTCGGTCTGGCACAGGTTCCCGTGAATGCAGCTCTGTTGGTGCTCTGTGGTCTTTGCACCTCGGTTATGTGGGGCGGCATCTTCAACCTTGCAGTTGAGGGCCTCGGCAAGTACACCGAGAAGGCTTCGGGTATCTTTATGGCTCTGGTTTGCGGTGGTGGTATTCTCCCCTTGCTCCAGAACGCTATCGTTGATATGAGCGGCAGCTACCTCTCCAGCTATTGGGTAATCGTTGCAGGTCTTGCATTCTTGCTCTTCTACGCACTCGTAGGCAGCAAAAATGTGAACAAAGACATCCCCACCGAGTAGCACCACTCACGAATAATCCAACACGACGGGGTGTGACCACGGTTACACCCCGTCGCTATAAAAGACAAAGACCTTCCATATGTATATAGCACAGCAGAAAAGGCGCGAGAATATCGCCGAATATATCCTCTACCTCTGGCAGCTCGAAGACCTCCTTCGTGCGCTTGGGTTCGGTCCCGAGGCTATCTACAACACACTTGTTGAGCCCAACACCAACCTCGACGAGCAGCAAAAACAGCAGCTCTTTATGTGGTATATGAGCCTCGTGGGACTGCTCAAAGAGGAGGGCAAAGAGCAGCAAGGCCACCTTGCACACACCCTCCACCTTGTTGGTGATGTGGAGAACCTCCACCTTCAGCTGCTTGGCCTCCCCGCGGGCGAGCACTACCGTTCGCTTTGGGAGCCTCTCAAGGAGGAGCTTCCCCGCTTGAGGATAGTCATTGCCCGAGATGGAATCGGGGATATTGAGCTCTGCTTCCGCGCGCTCTATGCGACAATGCTCTACCGACTCAAGGGCGATAGCTCCAAGGAGGGAGCCATTGAGGATGTCACCTCACTCATCTCCCCCGTCATTGCCACGCTTGCCGACATATATGGCAAGGTGGAAAGAGGAGAGATTGACCTTTTCGGTCCGACATCCAACGAATAACAACCCACAACTCGGGCCCGGCCAAATGCCGAGCCCGAGTTTTTTTCTACCGCCACCACTATTCTTACTCCTCCCCCTACCG
>JAZQZA010000085.1:0-8287 GCA_045633765.1 Tidjanibacter sp.
CTTTGCCTCGTCGGGAGTCTGTGCCGCACGGATAATGCGGATAACCTCGTCGATGTTGTCCTGTGCAATCAGCAGGCCCTGCACGATGTGAGCCCTTGCCTCGGCGGCTGCCAAGTCGTGTTTGGTACGACGAACAACCACATCGTGACGGTGCTCCACAAAGGCCTTAACCATCTCTTTGAAGTTCATCAGCATAGGCCTACCGCCCACCAGAGCGATATTATTCACCGAGAAGGAGCTCTGCAAGGGGGTATTCTTGTAGAGGTGCTGGAGCACAACGCTCGAAACGGCGTCCTGCTTGAGGATAATAACAACCCTCACGCCCTCCTTATTACTCTCATCGTTGATGTAGGAAATACCCTCAATCTTCTTCTCATTGACCAGCTGTGCAATCTTCTGCACCATCTCGGCCTTATTGACCATATAAGGAACCTCGGTAATTACGATGCACTCCCTACCGCTCTTGGTGTACTCAATCTCGGTTTTGGCGCGCATCACAACCCTACCACGGCCAGTCTCGATAGCCTCACGAACGCCCTCATAGCCATAGATAATGGCACCTGTGGGGAAGTCGGGACCTTTGACATACTGACACATCTCGGCAGGCTCCATATCGGGATTATCGATATAGGCACAGATGGCGTCGCAGCACTCCGAGAGGTTGTGGGGAGCCATATTGGTTGCCATACCGACAGCGATACCATTGGAACCATTGACCATCAACAGAGGAATACGGGTGGGAAGCACGGTGGGCTCCAGCTCCGTATCGTCGAAGTTGTAGGTGAAGTCAACGGTATCCTTGTCGATGTCGGCCATCACCTCGTCGGTGATTTTCCTCATACGGGCCTCGGTGTAACGCATAGCCGCGGGCGAGTCGCCATCCATCGAGCCGAAGTTACCCTGACCATCCACCAAAGGATAGCGCAAGCTCCAAGGCTGTGCCATACGACACATTGCGTCATAGATTGACGAGTCGCCGTGGGGGTGGAACTTACCCATCACATCACCCACAATACGCGCACTCTTACGAGTGGGCTTGTGGGAGTAAAGACCGAGCTCGTGGCTCATACCGTAGAGGATACGGCGGTGTACGGGTTTCATACCATCCCTTGCATCGGGCAGCGCACGCGACACGATTACCGACATCGAGTAGTCGATGTAGGCACTCTTCATCTCCTCCTCGATGTTGATTTTAATGATTCTCTCCTCTTTGGGGAGACCCTCAGTAAGGGTTATGTTTTCTGTTTCGGACATATTTTTGTGATTAGTTTCTTTTTCGCAACATTTAATCGCGTAAAATTACGACAAAAATTTGAAAACAGAAAATCGAGAAATGAATTTTACGCCCACAAGGCGTTTTTTTATTAAAAAAACGAGCAAATAGAGGTTTCCGCCCCTTCGGGGGCAGCCCAGAGGGGCAATATTCAAGCGGAAAGACTCCGAAATATGCTCGTGCCCGACGCCCCTAAAAAATAAGTTTGCGGGCGTCGCAACCGACACCCGCAAACCAACCCTTATGCTCCAAGCTGCCGAACGCTTTCGGGAAAGGAGAATAACCACTCTCACACCCCCAAGCACCCACTCTCGGAGCTATCTGAAATCTATCACCTCGAAGCCCTCGGGCACCACAACCTCAAAGTCGCTCGAAGTGGTGCTCACCGACCCGATTTTGACGATATTTATCCAGAGTTCCACGCCCGCCATATCGTAGCCCAAACGGGTGGGAAATCCGCTCTTCTTATCCACATCCACAACCACTCTTTCGATACCATCGAGCACCCCTTCGGCGGGCAACAGCACCAACTGCCACTGCCCCTCCTTCGTAGTTGTAACACTCTCAACCTTAAATAGTTCTTCGGCAAAATCAAAAGCCTTTGTGGGGTTATCGAACAGGCTGCGACTCTTCTTATTGGGGTAGTCAATCGTGAGCTCTCGGGTACCTCCGTTTTGCATCCACAGAAGCTCGCCGTCGCACCCCTGCATCTGATCCTCAATGGCAATTTTATACCTCTCGCCACTGACCACACAATAGCCCTTCGAGGTGGCGGTTGCCGTGGGCATTTCCAGCTCAAAATCTATCCTATAGGAGCCCATTGCGGCCAGCTGCTCACTCAGTTTGCCGAAGAGCTCGCTACCACTCTGGGCGTAGCCAACGGCCGCACCCCATAGCAGAGCAAAAAGTATGACTATTCGTTTCATATTAGTTTTCGTTTTTAATAATAACACCCTCCCCGCAAGTGGGTTTTGTGAGGGGATTTTTGTGCCAAATTTCTGGAGCGAGTCCGCAGTTTACGAGAGGTAAATGAGAAAGTCACACCTCAGCCCTCCTTCCCTGCGAGTGGGTTTTGTGAGGGGATTTCAAGGCTTGGTTTTGATTTTGCTCCGCAGTTTACAAGGGGTAAATGAGGAAGCAAAATCGAAAGCATAACGCAGAAATCACCCACAAGGCCCGCTCGCCCGCTCGCCTACATATTCTCAATAAATATATCGTTGAGCAGTTTTTCGAGCGACGAGGGGTCGGAAATCAGCACCTCACGAGGCTTGCTTCCCTCGCTCTTACCAACGATGCCATAGGCCTCCAGCTGGTCCATAATGCGTCCTGCGCGGTTGTAGCCAATCTTGAATCGGCGCTGAATGAACGAGGTGGAACCCTGCTGATTGGCGACCACAAAGCGGGACACCTCCTCAAACATACTATCCAGGTCGCCCACATCCTCCTTATGCTCGCCTGCGCCACCATCCTCGGGCACATAGTCGGGCAGCAAATAGGCCGACGAGTAGCCCCTCTGACGCGAAATGAAGTCGATAACTCGCTCAATCTCGGGGGTATCCACAAGCGCACACTGCAAGCGTGTCTCGGCACCGTTAATCTGCACCAGCATATCGCCCTTACCGATGAGTTTCTCGGCACCCACACCACCAAGGATAATCTGCGAATTGATGCGATTGGTAACCTTGAAGGCGATACGGGCAGGGCAGTTGGCACTGATAAGACCCGTAATAACCTTCGCATCGGGACGCTGGGTGGCGATAATCAGGTGGATACCGATAGCCCTCGCAAGTTGACCGAGGCGCACAATGGGGCCCTCAACCTCCTTGCCGGCCGTCATAATCATATCGGCAAACTCGTCTATCACAACAACCAAATAGGGCAGATAGCGGTGGCCATACTTGGGATGGAGCTTGCGCTCCAGGAATTTCTGGTTGTAGGCGTCAATCTTCTTCACACCCGCTGCACGCAGCAGTTTATACCTCTCCTCCATCTCATTGCAGAGCGAATTGAGCGTATAGACAACCTTCTGGGTGTCGGTGAGGATTGCATCCTCCTCGCTCTCCATCTTGGCCAGATAGTGTTTCTCCAGCCTGGAGTAGAGCGAGAGCTCCACCTTCTTGGGGTCCACCATCACAAACTTCAGCTCGGCAGGGTGTTTCTTATAGAGCAGCGAGGTGATAATAGCGTTAAGACCCACAGACTTACCCTGACCCGTAGCACCCGCAACAATCATATGGGGCATATCGGCCAAGTCGAAGACGAAGGTTTCGTTCTGGATGGTCTTACCAATCACAACAGGCAGCGCCGCCTTGCTCTCCTGGAACTTCTTGGACCTAACCATCGAGTACATCGACACGGTGCGCCTTGTGCGGTTGGGAATCTCGATACCGATGGTTCCCCTACCGGGCATAGGCACAATAAGGCGGATGCTCATAGCCTTGAGCGAGATGGCAATATCGTCCTCGAGGCTCTTAATCTTGGCAACCTTCACACCCATCTCGGGCTCAATCTCATAGAGCGTAACGGTGGGGCCAACGGTCGCCGTAATCTTCTTAATCTTAATATTGAAGGAGTCGAGGGTCTGCTGAATGAGGGTTTTATTCTCGTTAATCTCCTCTGTGGAGAACTGCACACCATCCTCGTCGTATTTCTCCAGAATCTCCACCGAGGGGCGCTGGAACTTGGCCAACTCCTTGGTGGGGTCGTAGAGGGTGCCTATCTTGCCCGCCTCCTCGTCGCTATGTTCGCTCTGGAGCACAGTCATCGTGCCGTCGGCGGAGGTCTCAACAACACCTCCCGTGCCTATAATCTCCTCTTGGGGAGCGCTCTCGGACGAGAGGTAGCGCATACCCTCAACCGCATTCTCAACTATCTCGAAGTCGTCATCAATCTTTGTCACAGTGCGTGTGGGGCGTTTAGTTGTCATCGGCGTAGTATTTGTGGTCACACCACCCACAACCTCGCCATCGACACTCACCTCCAGGAAGTCGTCATCCTCAAATGCGCGATTATTCGCTCTCTCGGTGACCTCCACAAACTCCTCCTCGGGCTCCTCGGTAATAATCTCCATAGGCACCTCCTGGAAGTCATTGTCGGCCGGCATCTGCATCTCCTCCTTGGCAACCCCCTCAGTGGTTGAAAAGTCATCTCGAAGTTCCTCCTCGGTAATCTCCTCAAAGTCGGGCTCGGGCTCCTCGACACTCTCGGGCTCTCCGCCAGCCTCCTCGGCCTCTTTCTCGTACTCCTCGTACTCTTCTTCCTCATCGTCATCCTCCGAAAGCACATCGTAGGACTCCTCCTCGTCGTCATCCTCGCGGCGTCTGAAGAGCGAAACGAACTTTCTGGCAAACAAGCTGAGGACCTCAATAGTCTTGGTGCTATTGACATAGAGGGCCAAAAATATCCAGCACATACACAGCATCAGGCCCATACCCGACGAGCCAATCTGCGCCACCAACCATTTGGCAACATCAATACCAATGCCACCTCCGAGTCCGTAGCCAAAGATATCTCCCTTGGTGCCTGCAATGAAGCCCAGAGTAACACTACCCACAATCATCAAAAGCAACAACACCTTAACGAGCTTAAGAAGGTGGTAGTTCTCCCTCTTTCCAACCGACACGGACAAGACGAAGCCCACAACGGGCACACAGAGCGAAAAGGCGCCAAAGCACTTACCAACAAGCAGTTGTGCAATCAGCACACCGAGCCTGCCACCGGCATTGGCATCGACACCCATCTGCACCTCACGCCAGGTGAAGTAGTGAGAGAGTATAGCCAGAGTAGCAAAGGCCGAAACGAAGAAGAGAGAGAAACATATCACCCAACGCTGATTATCGTTGAGCCTAAACCTCTCCCTTTTCGGTTTGCTCTGCGACACCTCGCCCTTTTTTGGGGTGCGGGTTGTCACACTCTCGGACTGTTTGTTATTTCTCTTCTGGGTTGCCATATATTATCGCTATCGGATTAAGACAATTTTTCTCGTTCTGTTTCAAGATTATCTGAACCACACTTTGGTTATTTCACACTTTGGGCCACAATCTCGGCAGCCCTACTCTCCACCCTGCGGCGGTACTCCTCATCGGCAAACGAGAGGAAGAGATACTCTGCCTTGTGTTCCTCCTCGGCCCTCATATCGGCCTCCTCAAGGAGCCACTCGGCACGCCTTGCAACCGCCGGTGCGGGATTCACAAGCTCCACACTCCTCTCCCCTATAACCTCTCGCAGGGGAGCCTCAAGGAATGGGTAGTGGGTGCAACCGAGCACTATCTGATCGGCACCCTCGGCAAGCATAGGCTCCAAGGCACTCCTGACAAGCTCCACGGTGGCGGGCTCGCTCTCGCGCCCCTGCTCCACCGCCTCAACAAAGCCTTCGCCCACAGCCGAGAGAATCCTCGCCTTGGAGGCATACTTTGTGGATGTGGCCCTAAAGAGCCCTCCGGCAAGAGCTGCACGCGTGGCAAGAATACCGATAGTGCCACTCTTGGTCGCCAGCGCCGCCGGCTTAACCGCCGGCTCCATACCCACAAAGGGAATGTCGTAGTGGGCCCTCAAAAAGTCTATAGCCATCGCTGTTGCCGTGTTGCAGGCCACAATGACGAGCTTCACATCATACTCCAGAAGCCTCTCAACGGCCTCTCGGGTGAGCGCCTCAATCTCCTCTGGCGAACGGTCTCCATAGGGGCAGTTCTTGCCATCGGCAAGATATACCACCGACTCGTTGGGCAGCAGCGCGCGGACCTCTCGCCACACCGATAAACCACCCATTCCGGAGTCGAAAATACCTATGGGAGCGCTCCTTTTCACACTATTTGCGGTAGGTTACCTTATACTCCTGCAACATCTCGGGGATGTCGATCACATTCTTGAAGGTCATCTGCTCTACAATGTTGCCCGCCTCGTCGTAGGTATAGACAACCTTCTTGATGCGAAGGCCATCGGCGCCATAGTGGTGTGCCTCCACACGGTTACCACGCGAGTCGTATTTGTAGGTGTATTTCTCAACCACATTGTCATCACCGTCGCACTGCACCCACTTGACAAGGTTGCCGTGGGAGTCATACTCGTAGGTGTATCTGTAAAGGCTCTCAATGGTGCCATCGCTATTGAAGCGCACCTGCCAATCCTTCTGACCATCGGCAGTGTACTCGGTGAGCACCTTGCCGGCAAGCGAGCCGTCGGCATTGTAACGAGCCTCATCAACGATGTTACCCTCCTGGTCGGCCCTGTAGAAGGTCTTACCTGCCAACGAGCCGTCGGCATTGTAGCGCACCTCCTCCAGCTTCACACCCTCGGCATTGTACTTCCAGGTGGTCTTCTTATCCTGCGAGCCGTCGGGGCGGAGTTCCTGACTCTCGATGAGGTTGCCCTTGGAGTCGTATTTGTAGAGTGCTTTGGTGTTGAGCGAGCCTGCACCATAGTAGCGAGCCTCCTCCACCTTGCGACCTGCAGAGTCGTAGCGATAGGTGTATTTCCTGTAGAGCGAGCCGTCACTCTTGCGCCAAGCACACTCGGTAACATTACCCTTCTGGTCGAAGGTGTAGATAACAAGTCCGGTCCTCTTACCCGTCACCACCTCACCAAAGTAATCTTTGAGCTCGTAGTCCATAACGGACAGACTCTCAACATTACCATAGAGAGCAATGTCGATACCCTCCCTCTTGGGAGCGTCGTTTTTCTGTGCAAACAGTTGGGGAGTGGCCACAAACAAGAGAGCCAACAGTGTCAGAGTAAGTGTGGTTGTCTTTTTCATAATTGCTTTTGAATTTAGATTATCTACAAAGATACGGTTTTTTTTGTTATCGTCACTCTTTTTACGGAGAATTTTACCTCTTTAGAGGTAGAAATAACCAGCAGCCTCCAAACGAGCGGGTGCCTTCGGGCACTCCGAGTGAGGGTGGTGCTACCGGCCGCCTTCCCTTGAAAGTTAAAAATGCATAGAGCGGAGGGATTTCAGGGCGCACAAGAAAATCCCCTCCGCCTACCCCCCCCAAAAAAAAACGCAGAGAACGAGATGGATGCAAGGCATACAAGAAAGCGGAGTCCGCAGTTTGCTTATCGCAAATGAGGAACTCCGCTTATCGAAGTATAACGCAGCAGACGCTCGTTATATGCGTTTTTTAGAATTCGGAGGTGAACTTGAAGCGTATGTCGGGGAATTTCTCGATAGCTAGCTGGAGCGCATAGGAGGTGTCGGCGAGGAATACATCGCGACCGTGCTTATCGACTGCCATATTGGTGAATTTACGCTTCTTGAAGTCGGCAAGCTGCTCGGCATTGTCGGACTCTATCCAGCAAGCCTTATGGATGGCGATAGGCTCCCAGCGGCACTTGGCGCTATACTCGTGTTCAAGGCGGTATTGGATAACCTCAAACTGAAGCGCACCCACAGTACCGATAATCTTGCGGCCATTGAGCGAGGAGGTGAAGAGCTGTGCAACACCCTCATCCATAAGCTGGTCGATACCCTTGGCGAGCTGCTTGAACTTCTGGGGATCGGCATTCTCAATGTAGCGGAACATCTCGGGAGCGAAGGAGGGAATACCCGTAAATTTGAGTTTCTCGCCCTCGGTGAAGGTGTCGCCGATCTTGAAGTTTCCCGTATCGTGAAGTCCCACAATATCACCCGCATAGGCAATGTCGACAACCGATTTTTTCTCGGCCAGAAAGACGCTGGGCGAGGAGAACTTCATCTGCTTGCCGCTGCGCACGTGGAAGTAGTTTTTGCCACGCTCAAAGGTGCCGCTGCAAATCTTGAGGAAGGCGAGGCGGTCGCGGTGGTTGGGGTCCATATTGGCGTGAATCTTAAAGACAAAGCCCGTCATTTTATCCTCCGTAGCCTCCACAACACGAGTCTCGGTGGGGGCGGCGTGGGGCGAGGGCGCAATGCGGATGAAGGTCTCTAAAAGTTCCCTCACACCAAAGTTATTCACAGCCGAGCCGAAGAACACGGGGGCCAGCAGACCCTGCAAGTAGAGGTCCCTATCGAAGGGCTCAAAGAGCTCGGCTACCATC
>JAZQZA010000086.1:0-21241 GCA_045633765.1 Tidjanibacter sp.
CCTACATTGACGGAGTATGGAATCAGGAAGACCCAGAACAATGGTTGTCGATAATTCAGATTCCTATTGAGGCATAAATTGAGTGGCGTATGTAGTGAACATTGTAGTTCGCTCATACGCCACCTTAGTTTATTCACAATGCATCATCGAAAGACGCAGATAGTGGAGATACCTATTATAAAATAAGGGAGTCCTCTTTTCGGACTCCCTTATTTATTTCACTACTCTTCGGGGCACTCCACAGCGTTGCTGTATGTGTCCCATTTATCCAGCACCGCACGGAAATCTTCGGGCAGCGGTGAGTCGAGGTAGAGTTCCTGTTTGGTCTTGGGATGGATGAAGCCAAGGCAACGGGCGTGGAGAGCGTGGCGGGGCATAAGGGCAAAGCAGTTCTCCACGAACTGTTTATACTTACTAAAGGTCGTACCCTTCAGAATCCTATCGCCGCCATACCTCTCGTCGTTGAAGAGCGGGTGGCCGATATGCTGCATATGTACACTGATCTGGTGGGTGCGGCCCGTCTCGAGCCTACACTCAACAAGTGTCACATAGCTATAGCGACGTAGCACCTTATAGTGGGTTACGGCGTGCTTACCATAGCTGCCATCGGGATAGGCCGCCATATTCATAGGGTCGGTCTTGCTCCTGCCCACGTGCGCTACAACCGTACCCTCGTCCTCCTCGAAGTTGCCCCACACAAGGGCCAGGTAGCGACGCGTGATGGTGTGCTCAAAGAATTGGTGGGCCAAAAAGGCGTGGGCATACTCCGTCTTGGCCACAACCAAGAGGCCCGAGGTGTTTTTATCGATTCGATGGACAAGTCCCGCACGAATGTCACCACTACCCTCCTGGAAGAGTTCGGTTGCCCTCAGATGGTAGGCCAGCGCATTCACCAGCGTACCATCCCAATTGCCGTGGCCGGGGTGGACAACCATACCCGCACGCTTATTTACCACCAGCAACTCCTCATCCTCATAGACAATCTCGATGGGAATATCCTGCGGAATGAGTGTCGTATCCCTCTTGGGATAGGGCATAACGATAGATATGCGCTCCTGCGGCTTCACCTTATAGCTCGACTTTACGGGCTTGCCATCCACACGGATATTGCCACAGTCGGGCGCCGCCTGAATACGGCTGCGGCTACACGCCTCCATATGGGTGGCAAGGTAGCGGTCGATACGCATAAGCGACTGCCCCTTATCAACCACTATGGCAAAGTGCTCATAGAGCTCCTCCCCCTCCTCGCCTTCGTTCTCTACATCCTCAACGAGGTCCTCGGGGAGTCTATCAAATTCCCTTGCTTTCATTTGGTCTATTTGCTATCCAGAGTGAGAGTCATATCGAGCGTCACATTGCGGCCCAAAGAGCTAGCAGTACCTGCCGCAGGGCTCTGTTTATAAACCACTGCGTCGGTCTTCTCCAGCAAGCTCATCTCGCCATCGTATCTCACCTCGCCGAGGTTGAAACCTGCGCTCCAAAGCATATGTTTTGCCTCGTGGAGGGTCTTGCCTACAATGTTGGGCACATTCTCCGAGCTAGAGTTCTGGCCAACAATGAGGGTTACACCCGAACCCATAAAGGCCGAGAAGTTCGACTCCTCGTCGATGCTCATCTCACCAACCTTCTCAATAAGGACAATCTTATGGGCAATATCGTTCTTGAAGGTGAGTTTCTCAACCTCCAGGCCCGCCGCTACAAGGTTACTAACAGCCTGACGCAAAGGCATCTCGGCAACATAGGGCACCACAACCGAGCGCTGGTGGTCGGCATTGATGGTCACATAGATCTTGCGACCCGCCTTCACCTTGCCCTCACCTGCCGAGGGACGCTGCTCCAAAACCACACCACTCTCATAAATGGGGACAAAAAGGGTGTCGCTGACAATCAAATCGAGGCGCTCCTTCTTGAGCATCTGCTCGGCCTGCTCCACAGAGTAACCCACCAGCTCGGGCACATCACGATTGGAACCGTGGCGAGTGACAATACCCAGAATGATGTTCAAAAGGAAGATTGTGACCACCAACAAAACCAATGCCTTGACTCCATTGATGAGTAGCGTAACGAGCACACTGCGCTCCTTCTTGGGGGCCTCATTCTGGCCCTCGGCCTCCTGATTCTGGCCCTCGCTCTTGCGGGTTTTCAGATTGAGTTTCTTCATAATATTTCCGGTTTTTTTATTGTTTTCTACACTTTATTTTCCCATACGACCAAAATGGGACATAGGGTAACGGGGTATGGTTCTTCTATTTATCGTTCTCGATGATGAGTTTGCAGAGTCGCTCGCGGGCACGATGAATCTGCGTCTTGACGGTGCCTATCGGCAGGTTCATCTGGCGGGCAATCTCCTCATAGGACATCTCCCTCTCAAACCTCATCTCGGCCATCTGGCGGTACTTCTCCGGCAGCGAGGCCATACATTTTGCCATCTGGAGGTTGTGTTGCTCGCTGATGATGCGCTCATCGGGGCTCTCATCAAAGAGGGGCGCCGACGACATCGAGCCTCCAATCTGGTCGATGGACATCTCATCGCGGCGACGACGCACGTGGTCGATGAAGGTGTTGCGCGCAATGGTGTAGATCCACTGTCCAAAGGTGAACTTGGGGTCATACTTGGCCAGGTTCACATAGACCTTCACAAAGGTCTCCTGCACCAAGTCGCTCGCATCCTCCCTATTACCGCCCGTACGCTGAAGGCAGAGGCCGTAAATCTCCTCACGATAGCGACGAAAGAGGGTTTCAAACGCCTCGGAGTTGCCATCGAGAGCCAGCACAACGAGTTGTGCATCGGAGAGGATTATGTATTTTTCTATCTCCATTTATACTTCGGAACCATCTCCCTACGGATGGCCAGCACAGCCTCCACAATGGGAGCCACCAAATCGTAAATCCAATAGACCGAGAGGAATCCTCGCTCCGAGAGGCGACGAGCCACCGACTTCATCTGCCACCAGACAATCAAGTAGCGCAAAGCCACCAGCCCCAGCGCCGTCATCTTCGCCGTAAAGGGAAGCGCTATGGCCACCGCAAGAGCCGCCGCAAAGAACAACGCCCTCGACCAGAGCTCAAAACCCGTGCCCCACTTCACCCTCTTGGGGTAGAAACGATAGGGATAGGAGAGTTTCAACCTGCGCGACAGCCACCAGCCCAGACCACCCCAGGTCTTCTGATTGATGGTCGCCGAGCCACCCATTGTAGCCACCGTATTGTTGCGATTGGTGAGTGTCATAATGAACAGGTCATCCTCTCCCATATTGAGGTTCAGGTGGTTGAATCCCCTGACGCCAAAATAGACTCTCTTTGTGATGCCTATGTTGCACAGAGTGCCACGATAGCCTCTGCGACGCACCGCAAAGGAGAGCCAACGGGTCGAAAGAGCCATATTGGCACACCTGATAAGCCTGTTGGCAAATCCCTTCTCGGGCACAATCGAAGCGTAGCCCAACACCACATCGTGACCTCCGGCAAAGCCGCGCGCCATCATCTCGGCCCAACGCTCCGTGCGCGGCGCACAGTCGGGCAACGAGAATATCAGATTGTCGTAGCGAGCCGCCTTTATACCCACATTGAGGGCCATCTTGGTCGAGATGCGCAGCGTCTTATCGGCACGAATACGGGTGTAGGCAAGCCTGTCGCCCCAGCCGTCTTTCATAATTTTGAGTTGCTCGGCAATGTCCGCATCGCCCGTAACATCCACAATAACAACCTGATAGTTGGGCAGATTCTGCCTTAGAAACAGAGGCAGACGCTCGTCCATAAATCCGTGGTCGGCATCGTAGAGAGGTATCAACACCGACACCCCCACCTCCATAGCCTCCTTACTCTGGGGAGGGTTGTGGTAGCGACGCAGACGACCATAGACAAACAAATATATGCAGATTTGCACCAGGAACATCGCCCCCAGCACCGACAGCAGAACAAGGCTCAAAGTCTCGTTTCCCTCTGTCATAAAACCATTCAAAAAGCTCTCTTCTTTCATTAATTTTAATTATAGAGGACAAAGTTACTCTTTTTTTTTGGAAAATCCCTTACCTTTGCCCCATATGAAATTCACACTTGAGAAAAAAGACTCTTCGAGTCAGGCTCGCGCGGGCCTCATTGAGACCGCCCACGGCACCATACAGACCCCAATATTTATGCCTGTAGGTACGGCTGCAACCGTCAAAGGCATCTTCCACCGTGACCTTCGAGATGAGGTCAAGGCACAGATTATTTTGGCCAACACCTACCACCTCTACCTCCGCCCCGGAATGGAGATTATCGAGAAGGCCGGAGGTGTCCACCGCTTCAGCACCTGGGATCGCCCAATGCTCACCGATAGCGGTGGTTTTCAGGTGTTTTCGCTGGCGGCACGCAGAAAAATCACCGAGGAGGGCGTGCGCTTCTCGAGCCACATCGACGGCTCGAAACACATCTTCACACCCGAGAATGTCATCGACACCGAGCGCACCATCGGCGCCGATATTATGATGGCCTTCGACGAGTGCCCCGACGGCAAGAGCGACTACCGCTACGCCGCACGCTCACTCGCAATGACCCAGAGGTGGCTTGAGAGGTGTTTCAACCAGTACGAAAAAACCTCTCCAAAATATGGCTACCATCAGTCGCTCTTCCCCATCGTTCAGGGCTGCACCTACCCCGACTTGAGGGCCTCGGCTGCGGAGTTTGTGCAGCAGTTCAACGCCGACGGCTATGCCATTGGTGGTCTGGCAGTTGGCGAGCCTGCACCGGTGATGTATGAGATGATTGAGGTGGTCAATGCCATCCTCCCCACCGACCGCCCAAGATACCTTATGGGCGTGGGTACCCCCATCAACATTTTGGAGGGTATTGAGCGTGGTGTGGATATGTTCGACTGCGTGATGCCCACCCGCAACGGCCGCAACGGTATGCTCTTCACCTCGGAGGGCATAATCAACATCCGCAACGAGAAGTGGAAGGACGATTTTTCGCCCATCGACCCCAATGGCACCAGCTTTGTAGACACCTTATATTCAAAGGCTTACCTTCGCCACTTGAGCGTTTCGGGCGAGATGATGGCCGCACAGATTGGCTCACTCCACAATGTGGCCTTCTACCTGTGGCTCGTGGGCGAGGCCCGCAAACACATCCTCGCCGGCGACTTCAAACCCTGGAAAGAGGAGATGGTCATAAAACTCTCCCGCAGACTGTAGGAACACACCGAGGCTACTGGGCGACCTGGTCGGCCTGGTGGCCCTAGTAGTCCTAACAGCCCCTACACCCCCTATTAATTTTCCGCATTCTTTTTTCAATTTTCAACTTTATTTTCTACCTTTGTAGTTTCTAATACGCTTTGCGTAGCAAAGAGAAAACAAAAAAAGATGGGAGATTATAGACTTGAAGAGAAAAACCGCAGGAGCTGGTGGCCGGGGTTCAAAATCCTCGACGGCTACATCACGCGCAAATTCCTGGGCACATTTTTCCTGGCTATTGCGCTCATTATCATCATCGTAGTGGTCTTTGATGCCGTCGAGAAAATCGACGACTTTATCGAGATGAAGGCCCCTTTGAAGGCCATCATCTTCGGTTACTATCTCAACTTTATCCCATACTTCATAAACCTTTTCTGCGGACTTTTCACCTTCATTGCGGTAATCTTCTTCACCTCCCAGATGGCCGGACGAACGGAGATTACGGCCATTCAGGCCAGCGGTGTGAGCTTCCGCCGACTCCTTTGGCCCTACTTCCTCTCGGCGATGGTCATCACCGTCATCTCACTCTCGCTGAACCTCTATGTCATCCCGAACGCCAACCAACAGAGGGTCGATTTCGAGGGTAAATATCTACGCAAAAACCGCCGTGTGCAGTATGAGCCCAACACCTTCCGACAGATTGAGCCCGGAGTGTTTGTCTATATGCGCAACTTCAACCCCGCGACCAACAAAGCCTCCTTTATGACCATTGAGCGCTTTGAAAACGGCACCATCGTTGAGTCGTTGGAGGCAAGCGACATCACCTACAACGAGGAGAACGGCCACTGGAAGGCCCCCAAATATGCCACCCACCGCTTCGAGAACGAGAACGACATCTTCGAGCTGCACAAAACACCGCTCGACACGCTCATCAACCTCACCAAGCAGGAGTTGGGCAAGGTGGAGAACCTCATAACCACCCTCCGCATCAATGAGCTCAACGAGTTTATCGACCAGCAAAAGGAGAAGGGTTCGGATATGATAGGTATCTTCGAGGTGGAGAGGCAGAAAAGATTCTCCTATCCGCTGTCGGTATTCATCCTCACGGTCATTGGCGTCTGCCTTTCGGCCCGAAAGATGCGTAGTGGCACGGGTGTAAACATTGGTATCGGCGTAATCCTCTGCTTCACCTACATTATGCTGGGGCGTGTGTTTGAGGAGATTGCCAAGGGTAGCGAAGGTGCGCTTGCAGTATTCTTCGTTTGGCTCCCCAACCTACTCTTTGCCATCATTGCGGCCTACATCTACCGCAAAGCACCGAAGTAGGCACAACGGTGCCAGCGAGTGTTGGTGGCTCCGAAGTAGGCACAACGGTGCCAGCGAGTACTGGTGGCTTCGAAGTAGGCACAACGGTACCAGCGAGTGCTGGTGGCTCCGAAGTAAGAGAGGGGGGTAGAGTTACGACTTATGGTATTGCGATACAGGGTATCGTCCAAAAGTTTTTGGTGCAGCTTTTTACAAAAAGGTGCAAAAAGAGAAAAAAGGAAAACAAAAAACATACAAATAACCTAAAAAACTAAAAGAACACAGTATGATGGACATTACTATGGCTCAGCTTTCGGGTAAGACCCGTGAGGAGCACGACCTTCTGGGTTACAAACAGATTCCCGTTGAGTACTACTTCGGCGTGCAGACTATGCGCGCAGTGGAGAACTTCCACATTTCGAGGGTGAAACTCTGTATGTTCCCCGAGTTTATCAAGGCTTTAGCAGAGGTTAAGGCTGCAGCAGCTATGGCCAACCGCGACTTGGAGTTGATGGATGCCGAGGTTGCCGAGGCTATCGTCAAGGCCTGCAAAGAGGTTGCCGAGGGCAAACTCGACGCACACTTTGTTGTTGATATGGTACAGGGCGGCGCAGGCACTTCGACCAATATGAACGCCAATGAGGTTATCGCCAACCGCGCATTGGAGCTCCTGGGCCACGAGAAGGGCGAGTACAAATTCTGCCACCCCAACAACCACGTAAACCTCTCGCAGTCGACCAACGACGCATACCCCACCTCGGTTAAGGTTGCAACCATCCGCAGCATCGACAAGCTCAAAGTGGCTCTCGAGGCTCTGATTGCTTCGTTCGAGAAGAAGGGCGAGGAGTTCAAGGATGTAATCAAGATGGGCCGTACCCAGCTGCAGGACGCAGTGCCTATGACCCTCGGCCAGGAGTTCACCGCCTATGCCGCAACCCTCCGCGAGGAGATTGAGCGTCTGGAGCAGAACAAAGTGCTTCTCTATGAGCAGAATATGGGTGCTACCGCTATCGGTACCGGTATCAACTCCGATCCCGACTATCCCGCACTCTGCTGCAAGTACCTGGCAGAGGTTACCGGCCTTCCTATGGTTGTTTCGCCCAATATGATTGAGGCTACCAACGACACCGGTGCTTTCGTTATGAACTCGTCGGCAATGAAGCGTCTGGCAGTGAAACTCTCGAAGATTTGTAACGACCTCCGCCTTATGTCGAGCGGCCCCCGTTGCGGTCTGAACGAGATTAACCTTCCTCCTATGCAGCCCGGCTCGTCGATTATGCCCGGCAAGGTTAACCCCGTGATTCCCGAGGTTGTAAATCAGGTTGCCTTCCGCGTTATCGGCAACGACCTCACCGTAACCTTCGCAAGTGAGGCTGCACAGCTGGAGCTCAATGTTATGGAGCCCATCATCGTTCACTCGATGTTCGAGAATGTGGATATGCTCATCAACGCAATGAACACCCTGAGGGAGAAATGTGTAGATGGTATCACCGCCAATGTGGAGGTTTGCAAACAGCTCGTTTACAACTCCATCGGTTTGGTTACCGCTCTGAACCCCTACATCGGCTATGAGAACTCCACCTCGCTCGCCAAAGAGGCTCTCGCAACCGGCAAGGGTATCTATGACCTTGTTCTGGAGAGGAATCTTATGAGCCGTGAGGAGCTCGACAACCTGCTCAAACCCGAGAATATGGTAAAACCCCGCAAGTTCCCCAAACAGTAAGGAATTTCCGCATTGGATGTCGTAGAAATACAGACTCATCCTAATAAGCCAAACACCCCAAAGTTCAGCACTTTGGGGTGTTTTCGTTCTCTCCAATGCCACATATTTGGCACGGTTGGATAGTGGAGCATTTTGACAAAACGGAAGACCCAAATGGTTGTTTGGCTTTACTTTCGCACTACTAAAAATTATGTAAGGTTAGTGTAGAACAGAAAAGTTTACAAATAAGACAGTATCTATGGTAAAAGAGAATCTTATCAGGATGTACGAGGAGAGCTTCCGCACCAACGCAGAACTTCCCGCACTTACCGATTATTTCAAAAAAACAACCCTTTCCTATTTCCAGCTCGCAGAGATTGTGGCTCGCTACCACCTCGCATTTGAGAAATATGGTATCAAAGCCGGCGAGAAAATCGCCCTTATCGGCCGCAACACCCCCAAGTGGGTTTCGACCTATGCCGCCACCATCACCTATGGCGCTGTGATTGTCCCCATTCTGCAGGACTTCAACCCCATCGATGCCACCAATATCATCAACCACTCCGACTCTCGCATCCTCTTCCTCAGCCAGGACTTCTGGGAGAAACTCGATGTTAAGAAGTTTGAGCAGCTGGAGGCAGTTGTGAACTACGAGACTATGGAGACCCTCTGGGAGCGCACCGAGGGCAGCCTCTCGCCCATTATGAACAACATCGAGGACCTCTTTGCAGAGCGCTATCCCAATGGTTTTAGCACCAACGACATCCGCTTCCCCGAGGTTGCGGGTGATAAGGTATGTATCATCTCCTACACCTCGGGTACCACCGGTTTGAGCAAGGGTGTGATGCTTACCGTGAACAATGTAACCTCCAATGTGGTCTTCGCCATTGAGTATAAGTTCCACTACCGAGGCTCGCGCGTGTTGGGCATCCTTCCCCTCGCCCACGCCTTCGGTTGTGCCTTCGATATGCTCACCCCTCTGGCCACAGGTTCGCACATCACCCTGCTGGGTAAACTGCCCGCAGCCCCCATCCTGCTGAAAGCGCTCAAGGATGTGAAACCCGACCTGCTTTTGACCGTACCTCTGCTGATTGAGAAGATTGTCAAGGGTAAGGTTATGCCCACTCTGCAGAAGCAGCCCATCAAGACCCTCGTGAAGATTCCTCTGCTCAACCAGATTGTATATAAAAAGGTACGCACCCAGCTGATGGACGCCTTTGGTGGCGCACTCACGGAGCTCATTATGGGTGGTGCAGCTCTGAATAGCGATGTGGAGAAACTCCTCAAGAAAATTAAGCTACCCTACACCGTAGGTTACGGTATGACCGAGTGTGCTCCTCTGATTTGCTACGCCCACCACACCACCTACAAGTCGCTCTCGTGCGGTAGGCTCGTTCCCGGTATGGAGATGAAGATCGACTCGAAGGATCCCTACAACACCCCCGGCGAGATCTGTGTGCGTGGCGACAATGTAACCCTCGGTTACTACAAGAACCCCACCGCTACCGAGGCCGTATTTGACGA
Source organism: Tidjanibacter sp. (assembly GCA_045633765.1). GTDB lineage: Bacteria > Bacteroidota > Bacteroidia > Bacteroidales > Rikenellaceae > Tidjanibacter. The sequence goes on from JAZQZA010000086.1 coordinate 9,685, forward strand.
GGATGGTTGGTTCCACACCGGCGATATGGGTGTTGTTGACGCTGCCGGCAACTGCTTCATCCGTGGCCGCTGCAAGACTATGATTCTCTCCAACAATGGTCAGAACATCTACCCCGAGGAGATTGAGGCCAAGCTGAATAACCTTGAGGCAGTGGTTGAGTCGCTCATCATTGAGGAGGAGGGCAAGCTCGTAGCTCTGGTTGTGCCCAACTATGAGATGGCACAGAAGGAGGGCTGGTCGACCACCCAGATTAAGGAGCTTATGCAGGAGAACCTCAAAAAACTCAACACGCTGGTAGCCCCCTATGAGAAGGTGGCAGCCATCAAGCTTTGTGCAACCGAGTTTGAGAAGACCCCCAAGAAGAGCATCCGCCGCTACCTCTACCCCAAGGCTGCAAAGATTGTTTCGTAAACAATCCTCCAACCATAAAATCGACAACGACCTCCGAACTTCGGGGGTCGTTGTCGGTTATTATACCACCATCCCACTATTTTTATCCAAATATATCTGCCGGAGTGTTGCATTAAAAAAAGAATTTTGTATATTTGTAATAAATACAAATTATTAATATTACCTATCCAACCATCTAAAACACGAAGAGAAAATATGAAACGCACACTTTTCGCAACAATTATTGCCCTTATGGCCTTTGTGGCAGGGTGTAACCCCACTCCGGAGCCCGAGCCCGAACGCCCATTTGAGGGTCTAACGATGCAGAAGACCGACATTGCCAACCTTGGCGATTTCGGCGGCAATGGTGGCACCCAATTCATCCTCCAGATGGCAACACTCAACGATATGGGTGGCTACTCCAATATGATGTCGGTCTACTTCGAGGTCCCCGAAACTATCGAAGGCGCCACCATTCCCGAGGGTACTTTCACCCTTCTGGAGGGCGACTACATCGACGGCTCCTACTTCTCGGGCTCAATCTATATGAGCTCTTCCACCGACGAGGAGGGCAGACTCCGTGCCAACTGGATGATGATTACCGGTGGTGAGATTGAGATCGTAAAGAACGAGAGCGGCATCTACCGTTTCACCGTCAAGGCTGACGGCTACGACTTCGATACCGGCGCAACCTCACCCACGGCAGAGTGTCGCTACGAGGGCGAATACAACTTCATCAACAACCGCTTCAACCCCGACTGGGCAGGCGCTCTGTTTGTGCCCGCAACCGACACCGCCCAGCCCTACTGGATTTTGCAGCTCGACGACCATTGGGAGCACCTGCTGCAGTTCTATGTTAACACCAGCAACAACAACTTTAACGAGTGCATACCTGCGGGCGAATACCTCATTGACGATACGATGGCAGCAGGCCACATCGATGCAAGTTACAATGTGGATCCCTTCACCTATGGCGGCTCGGTGGCCTACAAGATTCTTGAGGACGGAACACTCGAGGCCGAGCAGCTTATGATTGGCGGCAAGGTTGATATCAAGAAGATTGGCCAGCCCACCGAGAAGACCAACGAGGAGGGCGAGGTATATATGGAGTGTCAGTACGAGATTCAGGTGGTCTTCTACAACGCAAGCTACATCCCCTACCTGGCAACCTACCAGGGTAGTATTGAGTTCTACAATCAGGGTACTCCCGAGTATGGCCGCTACTCCTACCTGTTGTACTACGGCAACAACAAGTGGTGCTTGATGCTCGGCGACGAGGAGCAGGACATCTGTCCCGTAATCTACTGCTACAGTGCCGAGGATACCACTTTCGAGAGTGGCCTCACCAGCGGCACCTACACCGTAGCAAGCGAAGGCGTGCCCTTCCAGAATGTCACTATGGGTGACCCCTTCACCGTTCAGCCCGGAATTCTCAACGGCAACAAGCTCGTAAATATGTCCTCCGCTTTCTGGACCTACGATATGACACAGATTTGGGATGTGCTCGGCTACGGCTCAATGGATGTGGTGAACAATGGTGACGGCACCTACAAAATAGACCTCCATCTGGGAGGTAGGCTGGGTTATGTCTACCTCGAGCTCAGCCACGAGGGAGCAATGGATGAGATCTCCGACAACTCGGGCAGCAAGGTTGCTCCCGCACAGGCGGCAGGCACCCTCAGACACAGCCCCTTGAGAGGTGGCGTCAGGGAGCGCACAAACTTCTCCTTCTACGGCCCCAGCCTCCGTTAAAGAGAGAGTGGCTCAATAAACAGATTCGCCCCTACCGATGATTTGGTAGGGGCGAATCTGTTTATCCTCTTGCTGACTCTGCGGCTGGGCCTACAGGTTCTCTGCAAAAATCGTACTATAGGAGAGCTCGGCGGCCTCGGCGTTGGGCAGGCAGGCGAGCGCAAAGGTTGGCACAGCGACAATCATCTCCGAGAGAGCCCCACAAATCTGGTCGAGTGTTCTCTCCTCTTTTTGTAGCGTGGGCAAAGTGGAGGGCAGCAATGCACCAAAGGCTGCAATGCGCGAAAGGCGCTTAATGTTATTCTCGGGAGCCTGCGAGAGCCTCAAAAAGCCCGCAATAGCACACGACTCGTTGCGCCACACAGCACCCTTACCACTCCAGGGCGAGCCATAGACCCTCACCCTTCCATCCGCCATCACCCTCACCACGGGGCCATCGTCGTTGAGCCTCTCGGTGGCTTCAATATTTTCGAGCCACAGGCGGGTGTGGGTACTCTTGCCTGTGCCACTCTCGCCCAAGCACATCACACCCCTTCCGTCCTTCACAATTACCGAGGAGTGAATAAGGAGCGTCTTGTGGGGCAGCGTTGCAAACGAGTAGGCAAAGCAGATGGCGTGGTCGAACATCACCGAGTTGGGCTTATGCCCCTCGGCAAAGAGATTTGTATAGTAGGTGGCGAGTTCACCGCCCTCTACAAAGGGACACACAAGCTCCGCCACATCCGAGGAGCGTATGGTAAGGCGATACTCATCGGGGTATATCCTCAGCGTACAATTTCCATCCTGAAGGTCGTAGTCGAAACTCTGCAGGGGCTCGTCGGTGCGCTCCTGAACCTGGGCATCGAGCACCACACGAAACAGCGGCTCGCCATCCTCTGTTGTGAGGAAGGAACGGAAATTACGAGGTGTGGGCACAGGGCGGCACATTGCCCCCATAGCCAACTCAAAAAGATGTTCTGCAACCGAAAAACGAGCCATTGGAAATTCAAAATTCAAAATTCAAAATTCAAAATTGCGATTAAGCGAGAGTAGAGGGTGCCCCGCACACTATGCCGAGCGAGAGCAATTAAAAGACACCAGAGGTGGATTAAAATTCAAAATTATTTAGCCGGCGGCTAATGGCTACTCCACAACAAGGTCGGCCTTGCGGAGCATATCAATCCACTTCTGGGCGTCAATGAGAGCCACCTCGCGGCTCACCTCATACTCTGCGGTGAGCAGGTCGGCAACCTTCTCGGCGTCGAACTCCTCATCGGCAAGCTGCTCCCAGAGCCACTCACTTGTCGCATTGAGCGAGATGATGCTGGTCATCTTCACATTCTGCGCGCCCATACGGACAATCACACTCTCGCCCGCAATCTTGCGGATTTTGTAATCGGTCTTAAGTCTCATATCTATTTATCCTTTAATCTTTCGTTTCACATCTATCGCCACAGTACGCAAGCACTTGACAATAAGGCTCCAAGCGCTCATCAATCGCCAGCACAGGCTTCCATAGCGGAGTCTGCAACCACCCCTTTTCACCTCTGCAACATAGGCCACAACATCGTCCGATAGTACAATCTCCTCCTGACGGTAGTTGCCATCGCCCACCATCCTCAACCGACCATCTTTGAGCCTTCCACGATAGCGGTGGAGAGTGTGCATTCCTCGGTGGCGGAAGAGCACCACCATACCTTTGTGCAGATTGTCAACGCCAATGGGTTTGAGCAGAATGACATCACGGCCACTCTTAAGGAATGGGCGCATACTGAAGCCCTTATGGTTCATCTCCACACATCGTCCCTGACGGAAATGCTCCTCCATCTCCGCAAAAAAGAGTGCGTTTGGTATGATTCGTCCCTCCTTCATTGCCCTCTCGTCTGACTTTACAATTCCACAACTCGGTCGCAGAAGTCGAGCGTGCGGCGATTGTGGGAGATAAAGAGAATGGTCAACTCCCTATTGGCCTCCGACAGGCCCGCCACAGCCTCCACGACCTCTTTTTCGGTCTTCTCATCAAGCGACGAGGTAGCCTCATCGAACATCAGCACCGAGGCCTCCTTATAGAGTGCGCGTGCGATACCAATCCTCTGACGCTGACCGCCCGAAAGACGACAGCCCGCCTCGCCCGTAACGGTATCCACACCCTCGGGCAGCGATGCCACCAACTCACCCAGACGAGCAACCTCAATGGCTTTCATAAGTCGCTCCATATCAATCTTTTCTCTCTCCACACCGAGTGCGATATTCTCCGCAATGGTCTGGTCGGGGATGAACAAATCCTGCGACACATAGGCAACATTATTCTGCCACATACGCCTCTTAAGGGGGGTGTCAATCCTCTGGTCATCCACCATCAGTTCGCCCTCCTTGGGTACAAAGAGTCCCGCAATGAGGTTGAAAAGTGTGGTCTTGCCCCTACCCGAAGAGCCCTGAATACCAAGCCTTTCGCCCTTACGGATGGTGAGAGAATAGTCATCAAGCACCCTCTCGTCGGTGTAGCCAAACGACACACCTCGGAGCTCCACAGCCCTCTCAAAGGGGAGCCTCTGGTGGGTTTGGGGCACCTCGGGCACCTCCACCGAAAGCTCCTCGGAGAGTAAATCCACCACATAGGCGGTGCGTTTATACTCGGTCCAAGCACCAACGATTCGGCTGATGGAGGGAACGATGCGGTAGGCCGCGACAGCAAAGACGCCGAGGAAAATCTTGAGCTCACCGACACTCTGCCCCATCCTCAATCCGAGCAGAATGACAGCCACCACACCCAGCACCAGCGAAAACTCAACCACATAGCCCGAGGCGGCCCTCACTCTCATAGCCCTCAGCGAGTAGTGGCGGAGGGAGTCGATGCCCGCAGCAAAGCGTTTTGTAATGGATGGCTTTGCGCCCGCAATCTCAATGTCGGCATAGCCCCTCAAGGCCTCATACATAGTCTTATTTTGCGCCACCTGAAGGCGGTTTTCCTCCCTGCCATTCTCGGCCATACGGCGGCGAATTATGCGCGAATAGATGATTGCAACGGGAACAAACACCGCAATTGCAAGTGCCACAATCATAGGATTATAGAAGCTCAGCAGCACAAGCAACGACACAACAACCAACAACTCCGTGAGGATGGATAGCAGGCTGCTCACAACGCTCGACGAGAAGCGATGACAAACGGCATTGACATTGTTCACCAAACGAGTGGTGTGGCACGAGCGAACAAACTGCAAACCGCGCGAGAGGTAGTTGTCGTACATCCTCTTCGATAGGTCGGCATAGAGGAGCAACATAAACCTCGCTCGGTACTGTTGGAGCGCCACGCCCACAACACCCTTGAGGAGAATCACGAGCAACACCACGCCACACACGGCCGCAATGAAGCCCTCCGTTGAGCCAAATCCCAACCCCTCGTAGAGCCTCTCGAAGAGAGGTATGTTCGTTATGAAATTCTCGTCGAGGACCACCAGCAACACCGACACCAGGGCGGCAATGCCCACCAAATCGACCACTGCAGAGCAGAGGGCCGAGAGGACAACCATCGGCAATCGGCGTCGCCTTGCGGGCGGAACGAGATTATAGACCTTCTTTAGATTCATTTTCAAGTATTTAGCGTAGCGAACACCTCTTCCACTCGGGATAGGGGCACTCGCCACCAAAGTACAAAGATACAAATTATTTGTTGTTTCGCACAACAAGCCTTCGGAAAAAACCGCGCAACAAACTAAAGTTTGTTCCAAATAATTTGTCGTATAGGGAAAAAAGTATAATTTTGCGCGAAATATGCGCCTACAAAAAGGAGAAAACAAACTTATTTTACAAACCAATAAAACATTTATCACTATGAATTTCAAAAGATTGCTTTTGTTTCTGGCAGCCCCTCTGGCTCTCGTGATGAACTCTTGCGTGACCGCCGAGCCCGAGTACACCCTGCCCGAAATTAGCGTTACCAACGCCGACGGCGCACAGGTAACCGCTGTAAACTTTGCAGCCGAGGGTGGCGACCAGGTGGTTACCATCACCGCAACCCGCAACTGGAGCATCTCCTCGCAGGCTGATTGGCTCGCCATCAATCCCCTGAGCTTCAGCAACGAGCTGATGACCTCCATCGCTACCGAGGTTACCTTCACCGCAGCCCCCAACGATGGCGCTCCCCGCAACGAGACCATTAAAATCTCGATGGACAAAACCGAGCTCACCATCACCGTTTCGCAGGCTGGCGAGGGTCAGGTAGAGTTGGGCGATGTGCTCTTCTATGACAACTTCGACAAAGATGGCAAGCAGGCACAGAAGGGTTCAAGCGGCTGGGATACCTATATGGACGGCGCTGGTGCAGAGTACTGCAACCCCACCCCTGAGAATCAGGCAAATGTAAGCTACACCGGTACCAAACTCACCGTTCGCAGCAACTCGGCAAACGGCTCGGCTGGCAAACACTCCAACTACGAGGGTAGTGGTATCAACTACCTCTGGTTCGGTACCGCCCCCACCAACTTCACCGTTAGCGGCATCTCGCTCGCAGAGCTCGAGGGCAACGCTCTGACCCTCTCGTTCGGTACCGAGCGCTATGAGTATGAGGCTGAGGACAACACCTTCAACAAAGACGAGTTCAAGGTTTACATCAGCGGCGACGGCGCAAAATGGACCGAGCTTGAGTATAACTTCCTCGATGGCGTAAACCTCAACGGTAAATGGAACATTGCAACCTCGCAGTTCAACCTCAAAGAGGTTCCCGAGACCATCTCGCTCTACTTCACCGCAAGTGTTGGTGCTGCTTATGCAATCGACGACCTGAAGATTACCGCAGGTGGTGGTGGCGCAGAGATTGACCTCTCGGCAGGTAGTGCAATTGAGGGTGGCAACACAGGTGGCAGCACTGGCGGCAACACCGGCGACAGCAACGCTGTTAAGGCTACCGTTCAGGAGTTCCTCGACGCAGCCGAGGATGCAACCGTTTATGAGCTGACCGGTGTTATCGGTGGCAGCATCAACACCCAGTATGGCAACTTCGATTTGACCGACGCTACCGGCACCGTATACATCTACGGTCTGAAGGACGCAAACGGCAACTACGCATACACTTCGCTCGGCCTGAAAGAGGGTGACACCATCACCGTTCAGGGTACCCGCACCTCCTACAACGGCAAGGCACAGATGAAGAACGCTCTCTACATCTCGCACACCGCAGGTGAGGGTGGCGGCACCACCGAGCCCGAGCCTCCCGTAGCAGGTGATGGCGAGTATGCTTCGGACAGCCCCTTCGTTCAGAGCTCCGATGACTCGACCAACGCAGCATACACCCTTGGCGACTCGAAAGTTAATGGCGAGGCTGCAACCGGTTTCAAGCTCGGCAAGAGCAAACAGGAGGGTAAGTTCACCTCGAAAGCCATTGGCGTTTCGGGCGACAAATACCTCAACTTCTACGCAATTTCGTGGGGTGCAGGTGGCGACAAGACCATCTACTTCCGCGTAAATGGTGGCGAGGCTATCGCTCAGCCTATCAAGGCAAACGATGGTGCAGCCGGCAATCCTCCCTACACCATCACCGTATCCGACAGCGACCACTACTCGATTCTCCTGAGCGGTTTGAAGGAGAGCGATGTTATCGAGTTCTCGACCAACGCAGCATTTGACTGCGCAGCAGTTTCCGACTACGCTACTCGCGCCATCTTCTTCGGCGTGAAACTCACCGACGAGGCTGGTGGCAACACCGGTGGCGGTACCACCGAGCCCGAGGAGCCCGAGGAGCCCGAGACCCCCGCAGGTATCATCTCCATCGCCGATGTTCTCGCTTTGGGTCAGGGTGCAACCATCTCCAACGCTATGATTGAGGGTGTTGTTATCTCCAATATGGACCTCAACAACCTCACTTCGAAGAAGGGTATGTATGTACAGGACGCAACCGGTGGTCTTCAGTTCTACCTTGCAGAGAACCACACCTTCGCATTCGGTGACAAAGTTCAGATTGACCTCAGCGGTGCACAGATTGCTACCTACAACGACGCTACTCAGATTAGCGGTCTTGCTCTGGCGAAAATCACCAAGATTTCCAGCGGCAACGCCGTAGAGGCAAAGACCGTTTCGATGGCCGACTTCCTGGCAAACAAATATGAGAGCCAGTATGTAGCCCTCGAGGGTGTTCAGGTTGTTGATGCCGACCTCTCGAAGACTTGGGTTATGGGTGGCGCACACACCTCGATCAATATGGAGGATGCCAACGGTAATAGCTTTGTTGTATTCTCGTCGAAATATGCTACCTATGGTGCCGAGACCGTAGCACAGGGCTCGGGTACCATCAAGGGTATCGCAGGCTACAACAAGGGTACCGTTCAGATTATCTTCGGTCAGGAGAGCGACTACGCAGGCCTTACCGACGCTCGCTTCGGCCAGGAGCCTGGTGGCGAGGAGCCCGGTGGTGGCGAGGAGCCCGAGCCTGAGGATCCCGAGGATCCCGAGGAGCCCGCAGGTGAGACCACTGTACAGCTGACCATCTCCAGCCTTGGTTTTGCCAACGCACAGAGCGTTGATGGCCAGACCATCAACATCGACGACAATGTGACTATGGTATTCCGTCAGGCTGCTTCGGCCAATGCTCCCGCCTACTACACCTCCGGCGAGGCTATCCGTATGTACCAGAACGGTGCAACTCTTGAGGTAAGCGCTGGCAGCAAGACCATCACCTCGATTGAGCTTACCTTCGCAAGCAACCACTACTACATTGGCGCAGACTGCGGCGAGCTCTCCGCAGAGGCTTCGGTTCGCACTTGGACCGGCGAGTCTTCCTCGGTTAAGTTCACCTCGACCGGTACCGACAAGAGCCACCGTGCTTATGTTGCGGCTATCAAGGTAACCTACAAATAGTAGAGCCAACTGATACATATGAGGCTATAGAGCCCACACAAAAGGCCCCTGCAACCATCGTTGCGGGGGCTTTTTGTATGTTTTTTAGCGTCACAACACTCTTTTTATACCCACGCGCGCGTGAGTTCAATAAAAATGCGTATCTTTACCCCCCAATATGCGCGCGTGCGAGCGCACACAAGAAGAACCCTATCGAAACAAAGAGAATAGAGATGAAAACAAAAGGTTTGTTTATGACGCTTATGGCCGTGGTGGCAGCCACCCTCCTTGCTGCCTGCACCCCCACACCCATCACACCCAGCAATGCATATTTTAGCGTTGGCGAAACCGTGGGGCACGCAACCAAGCAGCAGTTCCTCTCCATTACTTCGGAGTATGCGTGGACCATCTCCATCGACTACATCGCTCCCGAGGGTGAGAGCGGCTGGTGCACCTTGAGCAAAACAAGCGGTGAGGGCAATGCCAATATCCTTATGAATTTTGGCGCCAACCCCCTCTCGGAGGAGCGTATGCTCTCTCTGACCATCACACTGCCCAGCGAGCAACTCGTTCTGAACTTCACACAGCGTTCCCAATTCACACAGACCTCCCCCGCCGACCTGTCGGGCTGGCTGGAACTTCCCACCTACGAGGCCGACGGCAACCGCTACTACTTCTCGAAACATATGCTCCCCTCCACAAGCAATCGTGAGCGCAGCTTCTCCATCTTCTACGACTCGGAGAACTACCTCCCCCTCTGGGTGGCCTACCCTCTCTGCAGGGGTAATATGTATGGCGGAGGTCACCGTGTGAACGATTGGGGCATTATGGACCCCAACATCCCCACCGAGAAGCAGCTCCGTATGAGCAGTTCCTATCAGGGCTCCTATGACCGCGGTCATATGCTCCCCTCGGCATCGCGACTCGGCTCCGATGACGACAACCGACAGACCTTCTACCCAACCAATATGACTCCCCAGATTGCCGGCCTCAACCAGCAGAAGTGGGCCGTCATCGAGGGCTATGTGCGCGATTGGGCGGAGGGATGCGACACCCTCTATGTGGTCACCGGCGCTGTTATGCAGACTGTGGGAGGTGGCGAGCAGGTGAACTACACCTACTGCAAGAGCGATAGCAGCAAAGATGTTGCCATCCCCAACTACTACTACAAAGCACTGCTCCAATACCGCAATGTGGGCGGCTCGAAGAGCTATCAGGCACTTGCCCTCTGGCTCCCCCACAAACCCGCAAGCGGCGCACCCAAGAAGAGCGATGTGCTGACCATCGACCAGCTCGAGGAGCTCACAGGCTACGACTTCTTCCACAACCTCGATGAGAGCATCCAAAATAGCGTGGAGAGTTCCATTGACTACCTCTACTGGGGCGGAATTGAATAACAAAAAAAACGAACAACTCACTGAATATGAAAAAACTTTGTTTGATTACTCTTGCTGCCTTGGCGACAATCTTTATGGTAGCGTGCGAGGAGCCCATTGAAAACAGCGGCAACTCCATCGGAATAAAAATCCCCTACACAACCAAAACCGTAGAGTCCAAGGGAGGAACATTTGTGCTCAATGTGGAGAGCGACACGGAGTGGAGCATCACCTCCTCAACCGAGTGGCTCACAACCAACAAGCGAGAATTCTCTGGCTCGGCAGGCGTACTCTGCAGCTATGCCGACAACACCTCCGCCAAGAGCCGAACAGCCAAGCTCACCATCGCTCCCAAGGAGCAGGGTGCAGCCTCCACATACTCGCTCCTTGTCACCCAGCAGGGAGCCGAAAACACTGGTGGCAACACCGGCGACAACACCGGCGGCGAGGACGACAATGATGATGAGGGTGGCAACACAGGTGGCGGAGATGACAACACCGGAGGAGGTGACGACAATACCGGTGGCGATGATAATACCGGTGGCGGCATTGTAACCAACAGCGGAGCCAAACACGCAGGTTGGGCAGAGCTTCCCGCCGAGGAGAACAACTCCGACTACTACTATGCCTACCATATGATTCCCGATGTGGGTAATGGCAAGGTGCGCAACTTTGCGGTGTGCTACTCCGAGGAGCTCGGTTGCCCCGTGTGGGTGGCCTCGCCTATGCACTCCTACTACACTGCCAAGAACACCTCTCGTAGTGACGCCTATGGCCCCGACCCCGAGATTCCCAGCGGTATTCAGGTGCACAAGCGTAGCGGCTACACCCGTGGCCATATGCTCGGCAGCAGCGACCGTCTGGTAAGTCGCGGCGCCAATGTACAGGCTTTCTACTACTCCAACATCGCACCCCAGCTCTCCTCGGGCTTCAATACGGGCGGTGGCGTGTGGAACAACCTGGAGAGCTACTGCGACGGTCAGCTCTGTAGCGACACCCTCTATATGGTCAATGGCTGCTACTGGGAGAACTACAACAAAAAGTCGAGCGGCACGGTAATCCCCACCCACTACTACAAAGTCCTCTTGCGCACCAAGAAGGGCAACTCGGGCAAATGGGTGGTAAATTGCTCGGAGAGCGAACTCAAGTGTGTGGTATTTATGGTCGAGCACAATTCGAGCCAGCACGGAGTTAAGCCCCACAAGGGTATGATGATGAGCGTGGCCGAGTT
>JAZQZA010000087.1:0-2822 GCA_045633765.1 Tidjanibacter sp.
ACTCGATAATGCTCCACGAGGAGTCGGTGCTGCCATCGTCAATGAAGATGACCTCATAGGAGAGCGAATGTGCCCCCATCACACGCTCTATCCAGGCGTAGAGTTCTCCGAGCGACTCCTCCTCGTTGAGAAGAGGTATTACAATGCTTACATCCATAGAATCTGATTATTGCTGGGGCTGATTGTTGCTATCGGCAAAAATGTCGGGCCTGCGGCGCGTGAAGAGCGACACACATACACCCACAAACAGACCATAGAACAGATTGGAAAGCACCGATGAGATGGTAAGCAGCAGAGGGCTGGTCATCGATTTACGCATCATCTGGTAGGTCTGATCGAACTGATCGGCGGGGAGTTTATCCTGCATCTGCACCATCACCTCATCCACAGCCTTCATCAACTCATCGCCGATGAAGAACTTGGCCATAATGGAGGAGTAAACGCCCTGAAGTATGCCCACAAAGAGCATCATCACAACAACGAAACCCACACCACGACCAAACGAGAAACCCTGCTCAAGGGTGTGGCCGGCAGCGAACTTGCGAGTGAAGGCAAAGGCAAGGAATATTAAAATGAAGGTGGAGAGGAAACTCACAATCTTCAACATTGCGCCGCTATCCTCACCCATACTATTGGAGAGAATCGAGAAACCGACACTCACCAGACCGATTATTGTTCCGCCCTTGAGGGCCTCCATCCAGAAATTTTTATTCATACCGATTATTTATTTCAATATATAACTTATCGTTCAAATTGGGCCAACTATTATGTTATTGGAGTTCTCCGCCACCCTCGCGCAGAATCTCGGGCTCATCGCCCGTCAAATCGACCAGAGTGGTTGGCACAACACTGCCGAAACCTCCGTCGATGACCATATCCACACACCCGTCATAGCGCTCGGCAATGAGTTCGGGGTCGGTTGTGTACTCCATAATCTCATCGTCGTCCTTAACAGAGGCGGTAGCCAGCGGAAAGCCCAAACGCTCAACGATAGCAAGGGGGATATTATTGTCCGGAATCCTCACTCCCACAGTATGACGACCTGCCAAAGCCTTGTCGGGCACCTTGCTTGAGGCCTCAAGGATGAATGTGAAGGGGCCGGGGGTATTGCGCTTGAGAATCTTGAAGAGAGTGTTGTCTATGCGTGCAAATTTATCGACCATCGAGATATCCGAGCATACAATCGACAAGAGTTTCTCCTCCTTACCGCTCAGTGCACGCAACTTTTCTACGGCCTTTGCACTGCGGAGCAAACAACCAAAAGCATAGACACCGTCGGTGGGATAGATAACCAAACCGTCGTTTTCGAGCACCTTAACCACCTTTTCGATTTCGCGCTCGGAGGGGTTCTGCGGATAGATTTTGACAAGTTTTGCCATAGGTTTAGGAAGTGATTTTTATTAATTTCAAATTGTCAATTTTCAATTGTCAATTTTCAATTACCTTTTTTTTATATATGCCGCCCTTGCGGTCGGCATATATAAAAAAAAGGGTAAGCTACTTATATCGCACCGCTACAACCACCTACCCTTGCTCTCTTCCAAGCCTGGGGGATTCAGCAGGAGCTGGTCGTATAAGACTTACCCGAGGTGCAAATGTACAATTTTTTCTTACATTTGCAAAAAATTTGAACTTTTATGGCAAAGAAACGCAAATCAGCAGCGATTTTCGTGGCCCTGGTGGCCATCATAGGTATAATTGGAGCACTCGTTCTGGGCAGGGCTACGGCCTCGTGTCTGCCACAGAAAGCCGAGTTCTATCTACCCACAGGCTCCACCTACACAGCCCTGCTCGACACCCTCGAAGATAATGGCGTGGAGAGGATGAGCGTGGTGGCTCTGGTGGGCAAACTCCGCAAACTCGACCAGAGCGTCAAGCCCGGACACTACGTTCTGCCCGCCGGTAGCAACGCTATGGGCATCGTGGGCACACTTCGCGCGGGTGCTCAAAAGCCCGTAAAGCTCACCTTCAACAACATTCGCACCCTCGACCAGCTCGCAGGCCGTCTGGCCACACAGATAGAGGCCGACTCGGTGGCCATCCTTGCCCACCTGACCAACCCTGCAACGGCTGCCAAGTATAACTTAAAGCCCGAGCAGCTCATTGGCATATTCATACCCAACACCTACGAGGTGTGGTGGACACTCACGCCCGAGGCCCTCACCGACCGAATGTTCAAGGAGTACAACTCGTTTTGGAACGACTCGCGCAAGGCCAAGCTGGCCCGCACCAAACTCTCCGAGATTGAGGTCATCACCCTGGCTTCTATCATCTACGAAGAGACCAAAGTGGCCTCGGAGATGCCCAAAATTGCGGGCGTATATCTGAATCGTATGCGTCGTGGCATACCCTTGCAGGCTTGTCCTACGGCCAAGTATGCCATTGGCGACTTCTCCATCAAGCGCGTGCTCCACAAGCACACACAAGTCAAGTCGCCCTACAACACCTACCTCAACCGAGGACTCACCCCTGGGCCCATCTGTCTGCCCTCCATTACGGCCATAGATGCGGTGCTCGACTTCGAGAATCACTCGTATCTCTACTTCTGCGCCAAGGAGGATTTCTCGGGCCGTCACTACTTCTCCAAGAGCCTGAGCGAGCACAACCGCTACGCCAAGCGCTATGCCGCAGCACTCAACAAGGCTCGGATTAGGTAATTTCGGCACAAATTTGTACCTTTGTAAAATTGCAATGGATATTGAGGCGAAGAAGATTCCGGCTGACAAGGACGGTGTGAGAATTGCAGAACTTGACGAAATGAGTTACAGAAGAAAACTGTGGGAGCATACGCCGCTTACTGATTTCTGGCGAGTTGGCAGAGG
>JAZQZA010000088.1:0-5867 GCA_045633765.1 Tidjanibacter sp.
GTTGGGGCGCTCGATGGTGGTCGAGAGTTCCAACCTGCGATAGTCGAAACGCTCGCCCGAGTACCTTCTACCACAGGCCACCACCTCCGACCAGAAGAGTGTTGCACCCTCGGCTATCGTAACCCTCGTTGAGGAGCGATAGTGGCTTCCCGCACCCGGAATCAGGGGCTGTGGCAGCCACTCCAGATAGGCCCCGGAGTGGAGGCTTATGTGTTGGTGCATCTCGGCCCTTCCGCCCTCCATTGAGGCGATGAGAGTGGCGGCTCCGGTGGAGATTTGGGCCATTGTGTCGGCTTCGAGCTCAACCCCCACCGAGTAGTGGTCGCCCTCGAGCGTCGGGCCTCCCGAGGAGAGGATATAGACGCAGGGCAGCGTGGGTAGATACTCGTCGAAGTAGAGGGCTTGCTGCACAATCATCGGCACCTTGCGGTAGAGGTGGGAGAGAATGGAGGTGCCCTCGCTGTTGAGCGAGAAGGTCATCTCCAGACGCCCGTGCTTGGTGTCGAGTGGGCAAGAGGGGTGTCCTGTTGGTACGGCGCTGGAAGGAGTGAAACTCATAGTTAGGAGCGGTGCTTGTTTATGGTTTATCGGTGTTGAAGAGGACCATCCGTCCGATGAGTCCAAGTAGCTCCTCTATGCCCTCGCCCGTAAAGCAGTTGGTCATCACGAAGGGCTTCTCGCCCCTCATCATCCTTGAGTCGTGGCGCATAACCTCAAGGTCGGCCCTCACATAGGGCGCAAGGTCCGTCTTGTTGATGACCAGAATATCGCTGTGGGATATTCCGGGCCCGTCCTTACGAGGTATTTTGTCGCCTGCGGCAACATCGATGACATAGATGAAGAAATCCACGAGTGCGGGCGAGAAGGTGAGGGTGAGGTTGTCGCCTCCCGACTCAATGAAGAGTATGTCGGTATCGGGGAATCGCTCCTCCATCTCCTCCACAGCCGCCAAATTCATTGAGGGGTCCTCCCTGACGGCGGTGTGGGGACAGGCGCCCGTCTCGACGCCGACTATTCGCTCCTCGGCAAGTGTGCCGCGCAGTATGCGTCGCACGTGGGTTGCGTCCTCGGTGGTCACAATATCGTTGGTGATAATCACCACCTTGAGTCCCTCGGCCAGCAGACGGGGTGTGAGGGTTTCGATGAGGGCTGTTTTGCCGGAGCCCACAGGCCCTCCAACCCCTATTCGACAGATGTTTTTGTGCTCATTCATAGAGAGAGTTGATGTTTAGTTCATAAAAAGTCGTCCTTTGCCCTTTTCGTGGAGTGCGGTGCAGAGCTCGAGCCTCGGCGAGAAGCTGGTCATCTCCTCCAGCCCCATCTCCGAACACCTCTCATATAGATTCCCACAGAGAGGACCCACGCGTAGGAGTATGCGTTGTGAGTCGAAGTGGGAGAGGCGCATAAGTCGCAGTGCGGCGGAGAGAATCGTTGAAGCCACACCGTAGAGGTGGGCCGCAAAGAGTGCCTTCTCGCCTGTGTCCAGAGTGACGCTTGCTACGGCCTGAACGGCGGGGTAGGTGCCCACCATCTCCTCTCCGCGAATCCACCCACAGAGAGCCTCCGTGAGGGTTGAGGGGGCTATGGAGCAGAGCAATTCGGCGAGCCGCCGCCCCATCCTTACACACATCTTTCTATTCTCCTCGGCCATCTTGAAGGCATAGACCCGTCGGTCGGCCTCCCATAGACGCTCGTAGTTGCCCTCTTTGGTGGCACGAAAGGCCTCCAGCAGGGCCACGCCGTCGCTCTCGGCTGCGGCATAGAGGGCTCCTCGGGTGAAACTCTCGAGCGAGGCCTCATCCTCCACGATCCCCTCTGCTACGGCGGCCTCAAGTCCGAGTGAAAAGCTGAACGAGCCCACAGGAAAGGCGCTGTCGGAGATTTGTGAGAGTCGAAACAGGGAGAGGAGTGTGGTGGTGTCGCTACACATACTCCTCGAGTGTTGAGTGGTGATGGCGATGTGGACGACCCTCCGAGGGGGCTGTGGAGCCAAACAGAGTGCGAATCTCCGAAGGGGAGAGAAATGGAACAATCTCCCTGCCGGGGTGGAAACTGAAGTTTATGCCGTCGAAGTTATAGGTACGCATAACGCTGAGCATCACCTTCTTATCCACCGCCAGCGGTACGAACAGAGAGTTGCCCCTGATGAGCGCTGCCCAATGCTGATTGCCAATGGCGTGACCAATCTCAATGGCAAGGGCTATGGCCTCACTGTGGGGGCGGCGCTCCAGAGCCGAAAGGTCAACGACCATCACATCGCCCAGCTTGAGCCTTACGATGGAGGCTTCGGCTCGTGATTCGTTGTAGTCGATGATGTCGCCATCGGCGAGTCGGTGGCCCCTCTCGAAGGCCATTGCATAGGCCTTGCCGCTGGTGCCAACGGCAAGCAGACGACTCTTCTGGGCGTTCCATTGGTCGAGTTCGATGTAGTCTATCGACACATCCGACAGGCGCGATTGCCACTCGGGGGAGTGGCTGTTGCCGAGTATTTTGGTGTAGACTTCCATAGTGTTGTGTCTGTTTTTTCTGAACAAAAAGGGTGGCAAGGGGGTTATGAGAACCAATAGAGTTGTGCGAGCGAGATAACCTCGGCGGGGGTGAGCGTTATCTCCTTGCCACCGACCTTCACAACAAAACTCTCGGGATTGACCTCAATCCGGGGCTTCTCCCCGTTGAGCACCATATGACTTTTGGTAAGGCAGCGGGTTCCCCTTACGGCCATAATGTTCCTTTCGAGCCCGAGTCGCTCCTTAATGCCCATCTCCTCGGCGGCCTTTGAAACGAAGGTCCAGCAGGTGGCAGGGAGTGCCTTGCCGAAAGCCCCGAACATTGGGCGGTAGAGCACGGGCTGGGGTGTGGGGAGCGAGGCGTTGGCGTCGCCCATCAGCGACCACGAGATAAGACCGCCTTTGATGACCATCTTGGGCTTGGCGCCGAACATTGCGGGCTCCCAGAGCACCAAATCGGCCACCTTGCCCTTCTCCACCGAGCCGAAGTGGTCGGCAATGCCGTAGGTTATGGCGGGGTTGATGGTCACCTTCGCAATGTAGCGCCTGACGCGAAAGTTGTCGTTGCCCTCGGCATCCTCGGGGAGGGGGCCGATGCAATTTTTCATATAGCAGGCCGTCTGCACAGCCCTCATAAAGTTCTCACCCACACGCCCCATAGCCTGTGAGTCCGAGGATATCATTGAGATTACGCCCATATCGTGGAGCATATTCTCGGCCGCCTGTGTTGCGGGCCTCACACGACTCTCGGCAAAGGCCACATCCGAGGGAATCTTGGGGTTGAGGTTGTGGCACACCATAATCATATCGAAGAGTTCCGCCTGGGAGTTTATGCCGTAGGGGAGTGTGGGGTTGGTCGAGGAGGGGAGCACATTCTCCTCCGAGGCGACCTTCAGCAGATCGGGGGCGTGACCTCCGCCCGCACCCTCGGTGTGGTAGGTGTGGATGGTGCGGCCGTCAATGGCGGCGATGGTATCCTCCACATAGCCGCCCTCGTTGAGCGTGTCGGTGTGGATTGCCACCTGCACATCATATCTATCGGCCACCGTGAGGGCTGTGCGTATAGCCTGTGGTGTGGAGCCCCAATCCTCGTGAATTTTCAGACCCATAACTCCGTGCTCAATCTGCTCCTCAATGGGCCTCTCGGTCGAACAGTTGCCCTTGCCGAGAAAGCCGAAGTTTATGGGGAGCCCCTCGACGGATTGCAACATCTTCTCGATGTTCCAACTACCCGAGGTGATGGTCGTGCCGTTGGTGCCATCGGTGGGGCCGATACCTCCGCCGATAAGGGTGGTGATACCGCCCGAGAGGGCCGCATCGACCTGCTGTGGTGAGATGATGTGGATGTGTCCGTCGATGCCTCCGGCTGTGAGAATCAGGTGCTCACCGCTGATGGCGTCGGTGGAGGGGCCCGTAACGAGTTCGGGGCTCACACCATCCATAGTGCACGGATTGCCCGCCTTGCCAATGCCGGCGATAAGACCATCTTTGATGCCCACATCGGCTTTGACAACACCAAGTACGGCGTCGATGATGGTGACATTGGTGATTACCAAATCGAGTGAGCCGCTCTGGGAGGTCGCCGAGTTGTCCATACCCATACCGTCGCGCAGGGTTTTGCCGCCGCCGTAGGCAATCTCATCGCCATAGGTGGCCCTCAGGTCGCGCTCAATCTCAACAATGAGTGAGGAGTTGGCCAGACGGATTTTGTCGCCCACTGTTGGGCCATAGAGATCGTTGTATTGTTTTCGTGTGATTGTTGCCATTACTCTGTCTTTTTGAATGTTTTATATCCTCGTTTGTAGGCTCTCGACATCGCCTTTGCCAGCTTCGGATACCAAGCAGCCGAGGTGTTGCTGCCTGCGAAGCCGCCGACCAATCCTCCGAAGCCGACCACTCGGCATTTGCCTCCGTAGGGGACCAGTGTGACGCTTTTTTGGTCGCCGGGCTCAAATCGTATGGCGGTGTTGGAGGGGATGTTGAGGTGGTGTCCGAATGCCGCTTCGCGGTCAAATTCGAGCAGACGGTTGACCTCAAAGAAGTGGAAATGGGAACCTACCTGAATGGGCCTGTCGCCTGTGTTGCGTACCGAAATGGTGCGCACGCTCTTGCCCTCATTGTAGGTGATGTCGCCCGAGGCGAGCAGGGTGCCGCCAATGGGCGTGGTCTGGTTTTGCTGCATATCCTTCATACTCACTACTATTTTATGGGGTTGTGGATGCTCACAAGCCTTGAGCCGTCAGTAAAGACCGCCTCGACCTGCAAAAGACCAATCATATCGGCCACCCCCTCCATCACATCCTCTCGCGAGAGAGCCTTGGTGGCGTCGCTCATCACTTGCTCAACACTTTTACCCTCACGCGCACCCTCGAGCGCCTGACAGGTGATGTAGGCTACAGCCTCGGGGTGGTTGAGTTTCAGCCCCTTGGCTTTGCGTCTTTCGGCAATCATTCCCATTGCCAACAGCAGGAGTTTATCCTGCTCTTTTGGTGTTAAATGCATACCTTCTAACTTGTTTTGTACTATAAATGAATATATCTTTGTGTTTGAGATGGGGGCAGACAAACGGGTGCAAAACTCTTGCCAGAGTTAAGGCATAATTATTGCCACCCTTGCAAACGAAACAATTTTTTTTGCAGCTATGATTAAGATGATGCTTTTGGCCGGATGTGGCGGTTTTGTGGGAACCGCTCTTCGTTTCCTTACCGGCAAACTCTGCGCCCACATCTCCCTGGGAGGGTTCCCATTGGGTACATTTATGGTTAATATCGTGGGAAGTTTTTTGATTGGCCTGCTGCTGGGGCTTGCCGAGGGAAGAGAACTTCTCTCCCCGTCAGCAAGCGCCTTGTTGGTGACGGGCTTTTGTGGAGGTTTCACAACCTTCTCCACCTTCGCCGACGATATGTTCCTGATGCTCAATAAGGGACAGATTATGCTCTTTGTGCTCTACCTCTTTATGAGCCTTGCCATAGGCATAGCCCTTGTGTGGCTCGGCAGGAGCCTGGTGCGCTAAATCTCCACGATGAGCTTCACGACGGCAATGGTGTAGTTGCCCAAGGAGGAGTGCACACGATGAACGGCAGGCTGGATGGTGCCATACCTATAGGGATAGGAGTAGGTGACCTCCACCTGCGTCTCTCGGCCTCCACGATAGAGGCTGCGCGAGGCGAGAAGGCCCACATAGTCACCCTCGAAGGCGAGGTGGCTGCACACAAAGGCGAGGCTGCCGTAGGTGTCGCAGTCGCTCTGGGGTGCCCACGCTCCGTGGAGTATCACACACAACTCCCCGCCGTTGCTGCGGCGGAAGATGGGCTGCTCGGCAAGAAACCACATCGAGGCACGACTCGACTTGCTGTGTCC
>JAZQZA010000089.1:0-28385 GCA_045633765.1 Tidjanibacter sp.
TCTCGTCGATGAGTCGTCGGTTTTTGCGCTCGAGTCGCTGGCGCGAGTAGAAGAGCCACAGACCAATGGCAAGCGACACGACAATGAGCACCAGAATGAGGAGCATCATCATATTGCGCTCCTTGGCACGCGCCATCTGGGCCGCCAGATACTCCTGCTCCTTCTTGCTCTGCGCCTCGGCATACTCTCGCTCCATCTCGCTGATGAGCCTCGAGAGTTTCACCACCGAGGAGGTGCTGTTCTGACGGGTGTATATCTCGGCAAACTGCATCAGCGCATCGTGGGCCTCACGGTAGCGCCCCTGCTCATAGTAGAGCTCCTGAAGCAAGAAGTAGGAGTGGACATTCTTCTCGTCGAAGTCGCCCTTGCTGAGTAGCTCGATGGAGCGTCGGGTGTCGGCAATGGCCAACTTCATCTTGCCCATATTGATGTAGTAGAAACCTCGTGCGGAGTAGAAATATCCCTCCTCCTTGAAGTTGCTGATGAGGGGCTCGGCCAACTCCAAGTAGTGGCGGCAGGCAACCAAGTCGTCGAACAAGACCTGCTGCATAGCCATATTGAGGTAGGTGTTGAAGATGATGTCGGGGCAGTCATACTCGGCGTGAATGGCCTCGCTGCGCGCCACAATATCATCCACCTCATTGGGCGAGAGGGTGTAGTGGAAGCGGTTGTTGAGCGCACGGAGTGCCTGTCGTGCCTGCTCGCGCCCCGTGAAGGTATCGGCCACCAGGCGGTTGTACTCCATAGCCTTCTCCTTATCCTCGTGGTAGAAGTAGTCCACCAGCTCGATGGTCATCGTCGCCTCGCGCATAGAGAGCGTGTCGCCCAGAGCGGAAGCCTCCGCCAGCGCACGCGAACTAAAGGAGTAGGCGTCGTGGTAGTTGCCGAGCTTGAAGTAGAGTCGGCCGATGTCGGCCATCAACCTGCAGCAATCCCCCTTGCTACCACCCCTCTCATAGATGGCGTAGGCACGACTCTTATAGTCCAACGCCCGGCCATAGAGAAACTCGTGGTGCTCGCTATGGGCAGCCATAAAGTCCAGCACCTCGGCGTGGGCAGCCTCTGCCGAGAGGGAGTCAATGTCGGCCGCCGCCTTGGTGGCAAACAGGAGTGCCTGGGAGTAATTACTCTCACGGTAGGCACCAAACTTCTCCACATTGTTGCGCAAAACCTCGCCCGAGGAGCCCGCTTCCGAGGCCCTAACGGGACAAACAAGCAGGAGGAGCCCCACAAGGGAGCACAAAAAGGCCTTATTGACATTGAAAGTGGATAAAGTGCGTCTAGAGTGCATAGAAGTGGGTTTTTGATTCAAAATGTTATACAAATGTAATAACAATTTTTAGAAATGTTATATTAAAATAATATATATTTTTTTTGAGCTTACCCCTCCTCTTGGTATCTTTGTAATGAACGAAAAACCTAAAACCCCACCGATATGAAAAAAAATCTCTTAAGCCTGCTGGCCATCGCCGCTCTGGTGGCTTGTAATCACACCGACGAGCCCACCCCCGGTCCCGAGCCCACCACTAACCCTTCGGTAACGACCGACGACTTCACCATCACCGTACACGCGGAGAGCCTTTCGGCCTACTCGGTTACCTTTGATATAACGCCCGCGAAAGAGTCGGCCCCCTATTACTTCGATGTGATCTCCAAGGCACGCCTCAGCGAGGTCGATGTAGACGCCCTCAAGGTGGAGATCAACACCTCGGCCGAGAAACTCGCCGCCTTCACCGGTTCCACCAAGGAGGAGGTGCTCGCTTCGCTCCTTACGGTGGGTGAGAAGCTCAACATCACCAGCGACGCCGGTTACAAAGGTGAGGTTACCTACTGCATCTATACCTTCTATTGGGACGACGAGAATGGCTCCGAGGTAACCCTCTGTGAGTTCACCACCCCCGCCCCCAAGGCTTCCTCGGAGAGCCTCGAGATATCCATTTCGGAGATTGACTCCTACTCGATGGTTGTGGAGTGCACCCCCTCGTCGGGCGTGGAGCGCTACTACTACTATTTCGCCGAGAAGGCCAAGGCCGACCAGATGTTCCGTGAGCTGAACGACGAGAACGCCTATCTCTCCTACCACGCAATGAATGTGGGCACCCTCTACAGCGGCAAGCAGCGCCTCGAGCAGAAGGGTCTCAAACCCAATGTGGAGTACACTGTTCTGGTTATGGCCATCGATAAGCTCGGCAACCGTTTCCTCACCCAGCAGGTGCAGGCAACCCCCGAGGCGTCCACCTCGGAGAGGGTTGAGTCGGAGCTTTTTGAGCTGCTGGTTGGCGAGTGGGAGGGCACACAGTCCATCACAGACAACTACAATCCCGCAGCCACCTCCACTTTCAATGTGACCATCTGCAGCTCGGTGGAGGATTACGACTACGACTACCGCGCCAACAACCAACTCGTAGCTCTGGTGGACGGCTGGTGTGACATCGCATATTACAGCGTGAGCGACCTTATTGAGTATGAGATTGAGAATCCCGAGGAGAAGTTCGGTCCCAAGTGGATATTCGACATTGCCGAGGGTGATGTTGTGACTATGGACGGCAAGGCCCACCACTCGGCCATCGGCTGGATGTTTGTGGGCGACTGCTTTGTGCTCAACGCCGAGGCCGAGAGCGCCATTGTCCACACCAACGACGACTTTGTGGTGACCGTGTCGGACGACAAGAACACCATCACCATCTCCTCGCCCAACACACTCCCCAACGCCTACCCCTCGCTGTGCTACCAATTTGACGGCATCGGCTGGATGGGCTACTGGTTTGGCTGCAGCGAGATTGTCCTCACCCGCAAGTAATCGAAAAACAAAATAATAACTAAAAACTAATACCACTATGAAAAGATTTGCATTGTTCGCTGCGGCACTCTTGATGTGCCTCGTTTATGGTTGCAATGAGGAGCCCGAACCCACTCCCGTAAACCCCTTCATCTCGCTGGAGAAGGGCACCGAGGGCGCAACAACTCTCACCTTCAAGGCCACTATTAAGGATGCCACCAAGGCTGCCTATATGGTTGTCAAGGACGGCGAAGAGCTCCCTGCGCTGGCCGACATTCTTGCCTCGGGCACCGAGCTGGATCCCAATGTGTCGGACGCTGTTGAGTACACCGCCGAGGGCCTTGAGCCCGGCACCAAGTATCAGGTGGTCGCTGCGGCCTCCAACAATGCAAAGAGTGTGGGTTCCAACACCCTCTATATGACCACCGTAGCCGCCGATGAGGTTACCGTGAGCCTGGATGTTGTCCACGTGGGCTACGAGAGTATGAGCTTCCGTGCCAACATCACCAACGCCACCCGTGCGGCCTACATCGTGATGTACGCCTCCAAGAGTGCCCCCGAGCCCTCCTATGTGCTCATCAACGGCGAGGAGATCGACCTATCGAGCCGTGAGGCTGTGGATGTGACCGGCCTGGAGTGCAAGAAGGAGTATCAGCTCATCGTTGTTGCAGAGGGCGCAGGTGCTACTGTTATGAGCGAGCCCGTGCTCTTCACCACCAACGACGACCCATCGAACATCCTCACCCACAACTACACCCGCGCAAAGGGTACCAAGTATGGTGCAAACTACTTTATGATGTTCTCCTATGAGGACCCCAACGAGGCCGAGAACTTCGCCTACAACGAGCAGACCCTCAGCCTTGATATGTACGGCGACCCCGAGAAGGACTACCTTCCCGCAGGCACCTACCCCGTTCTGGAGAGCAACGAGCCTCCCTGCGTGAGCGCCTACCGCTACTCCAACTACGGTTACAACGACCAGATCCGCATCCTCAGTGGCGAGGTTGTTGTGGAGATCGACCCCGAGACCAAGGCCTACAGCTTTGATATCGACATCTACCTGGCCGACGGCCGCCATATGCAGGCCTACTACACCGGCGATGTGGACGGTATGGAGGTTGTGGACATCATCACCGTCAATACCAACTTCACAGAGGCTTCGGCTACCACCGGCGACAATGGCGCCAAGTGGATGGTTGTGCTCAAAGACAGCGAGGGCAATGAGGCCCATCTGGATGTGCTCAACAGCCGCAAGGCCTCCTATCTGGTGAACAACACCTACACCATCAGCTCCTCGACCGAGAGCGAGGAGGGCAAACCCGCCGACACAACCCCCGAGGCCGGTGATTTCGACGCAGCATCCTCCTACTTCGTTCTGGCCGACGGCGAGCAGATGCCCTTTGCTACCGGTAGCTTCCACGTGACTATCGATTGGGACTCCAAGACCTATCAGCTGGCACTCTACGCAACCCTCGGCAAGAACTATGTCATCGAGGCCAAGTATGACGGCGCCATTGAGGGTATCTCGTTGGAGGCCTCCAGCGAGATTATCGATGTGGTTATGAACTCCGCAACCGCTCGCTCGTTTGAGGGCAATGCCAACTGGTACCTCACCTTTGCACAGACCGAGAACGGCACCGAGAAATACCGCCTCACCCTGGACTGCTACTGCCCCGCTTCGCCCTATCTGCCCACAGGCGTTTACAAGTTCGGTGTGGGCACCGGCGAGGGCTACATCAGTGCCGACGCTTCCAAGCTGCTCGTTAGCGGCGAGGGCGAGTACCACCTCAAGGAGGTGACCGCCACCGTGACCACCAACGCAGCAAATAAGACCTACATCTTCGACATCACCGCACGCGTGGAGGATGGTCGCACCTTCAAGATGTCCTATATGGGCGTTGTTGACGGTATGGAGATTGTGGACGCCGAGGATACCCCCGACGAGATCGTTTGGACCTCCTTCTCGGCACGCCACTGGTATAGCGACAACTGGGCACTCACCGTAGTGGACGCCGAGGGTAAGTACACCATCGAGTTCGACCTCCGCACGGGCGATAGCAGCCTCAACTACATCCCCTCGGCCACCTACACCATCGGTTATGAGGGTATGTACATCAACGACTACTACACCACCCTGAACGGCAACAAGTCGGCCTTCAAGGAGATGGAGCTCATCCTCGACTACGACGAGAGCACCTGCAACTACGCAGTATCGTTTGACCTGACCCACGCGGACGGCCGCAACTTCAAGGGCTCCTACAACGGCCCCATCGCAGGCTCTCCCAAACAGTAACGGGCATAAATAATCAAGGAGGGGCAAGCTCTACCCCCTCCTGTTTTTTACTCTCACCAAAAACAGAACCACCTATGAGAATCAATAAGTTTCTATCCATCCTCTGTGCCGCCGCCATCGCTCTGCTGAGCGGCTGTAACACCCCCGAAGAGCCCGCTCTGGAGCCCTCGTTGGAGATTGAGAACAGCGAGGTCGTAGCCGACCCCGAGGGCGGACACTACACGGTGAAATATACCCTTCAGAATGGCACCGAGGGCGACAATCTGACTGTCACCCCCGAGTATGATTGGGTCTATAATGTGGATATTTCGGTCGAGGGCGAGATCTCCTTTGATGTGGACAGGTGTCTTGATGAGAATGGCCGCAGCTGCCGTCTGGATGTCTCCTACCCCGGCATCTATCCCAATAAGACCATCCTTGTGAAGCAAAATAAGGGCGTGGATTTCGCCATTGAGCTCGTAGCCAAAGAGGTCAAATCGACCACTATCACTGTGGATATCATCCCCCAGGACAAGGATATGACCTATGTGATGGTGCTCGGCAATGGCGACTATATGGAGAGCGCAGGCCTTATGGAGGACGACGAGGCTCTCTTTGAGGACTATATGCTCACCTTTGAGAATATGGCCAACGGTCTGGGTACAACCCTTGAGGGCGCCATCAGCATCTTCCTCTACTCGGGCGATATGATCAACCACACCTTCACGGGCGTGACCCCCGACACCAAGTATGTCCTGTTTGCCTACGGTTTCGACCTCAACACGATGACCCGCACCACCGAGGTGAGCCGTCTGCCCATCGTCACCAAAGGCGTGGAGGACTACATCGTACACTTCGACCTGAAGGCCGATGTGGTGGGCTACAATGTCACCCTCGACATCACCCCCATCAACTACGACGGCTACTTCTTCTTCGGCGTATTCAGCGCCAAGGATTGCCCCGCCAATATGCCCGACAGCCAGATGAGAGATCTCTGCGAGGCGGCCTGGGAGCAGGAGAAGGCCTACTACTCGGCCTTCTTTGACACCCCCGAGGAGGGCCTGAACTTCATCTTCAAGGAGCTGGCCTACAAGAGGCACGCAAACCTCAATGTGGACCTGGATCCCGACACGGAGTATGTCCTCTGGGCCTTCGGTATGAACGACGAGGCTCTGCTGAACACCACCCCCGAACGCCTCTACTTCACCACAGGCTCCGTGGCACCCTCAGAGAACACCTTTACGCTCTCCGCCACCGACATCACCGCACGCGGCGCCACCCTCACAGTGGAGACCAGCAACAACGACAGCTATGTGGCTATGCTCGCCACCGCCGATAGGTTTGCGGGCCAGAGCGACGCGCAGATTATGGAGTACATAACCACCAACCTCTCGCTCAACTATGTAAGCGGCACGATGTCAACCAGCGTGGATAACCTCTCGCCCAATACGGAGTACCAGCTACTCGTCTTCGGCTGCGAGATGGGCGTGCCCACCACCAGGCTCAATAAGCTCAACTTCACCACCACACAGGAGAACTATGCCAACCTCGCCTTTGAGATCCGCATCGACTCCTACTTCGACGCCTATGAGGTTGCGGCCAACTTCCCCAATTGGGCCGACTATGGCGGCGAGTTTGCCATCACAATGCCCACCGTCATTGTGGATGAGGCGGCCTCGTGCTACTACTACTCGGCAATGGACTCAGAGAATATCTACATCTACTCCGACGAGGAGATTGTGCAGAGCCTGCTCTCCGAAGAGCCCGCCAGCGGCGATGAGATTATGTTCATCCCCTATGACACCCCCCTTGTGTTTGTGGGCTTTGCGGTGGACGAGAACGGCAACTTCACCAAGCTGTGGAAGAGCAAACCCATCACCCTCACCTACGACAAACGCACCCCCATTGAGGAGTTTGTGGATCCCCTCGCACCCGCCGAGGCTCCCTCGCTGCTGAGCCCTACGGCTCGCCCCAACGGCCACACCATCGGCGGCCTCACCATCCTCAATTAATGTAAAATAGGTATCAAACAAAAAGAGGGCTTCCCGCATTGGGAAGCCCTTCTATTTTTGATACAGTCCAAAGTCCCTATACCTCATACTATTATCGTGGGATATTTGAGTCTGTCGTCGGTTGACGGTCATCGGTCGACGGCTTCCCGAGCCAAAAATCCAGTCATAGGAATCTATCAGTGGTTCTCTCGGAAATTCGCCTACGCTTATCTCAACGAATTTAGTTGGAGGTGGAGCCACTTCGAAAGCTCTATAGAGGAAAGAATTACATCACTTTTCGGAGTCCTCGCCTGAAAAATTCTTGATTATTGCGCGAAATAGCCTAATTTTCAATTTTGAATTTTGAATTTTATATGTATCTTTGCAGTCCGAAAATTACGGAAAAACTGATAAACAAATATAAATAGCGCTATGAAAAGGACTTATCAACCTTCCAAGAGGAAAAGAATCAACAAACACGGCTTCCGTGCTCGTATGGCTACCGTAAATGGTCGCAAGGTACTTGCAGCTCGCCGCGCAAAAGGTCGCAAGAAACTCACCGTTTCTGACGAGCTTCGCAACAAATAGTCGAGAGGACTAATCGTTGATTCGCTGCCGATGGTGACAAGGTCACCCGCTCAATGGCAGAACAACAAAAACCACATCGGACGCGATGTGGTTTTTTTTGTGGCAACGGCCACGGCGAATAAAGAGTGGTGCTCCTCACCGCTATATTGAGAGGGCTATTACCTGCCAATCCTCCTTGAAAATAAAAACGCATATCGCGGAGGGAATTTTGTGGCGACAACGGTCGCAACGAGTGCTGGTGGTGCTGTCCACCGCCTCCCCTTGAAAAACAGAGAGTGCTTATCGCGGAGGGAATTTTGTGAGAAATGAGAAAGCGGCACCGCAGTTTGCCTATCGCAAATGAGGATGCCGCTTTTGAAATTTGGTGTACAATTCACCGGCAAGATGCGTTTTTTTACTCCGAGAGGAGGTCGGCAACAACAAATGTGCTGCCACCCACGAAGATGAAGTCCTCTTCGGGGTCGGCAAGTTCTATCGCCCTGCGGTATGCCGCGTGAACATCCAAGGCCACCTCACCCTCAAAGCCCTCAGCAAGGAACTTCTCGGCAAGAGTCTCGGCAGGCAGTGCGCGAGGCACCGACGGAGCGGTGAAGATGTAGTGTGCATCGCGGGGCATCAGCGGGATAACCGCATCGAAGTCCTTGTCGCTCACCATTCCCACAACCATATAGAGTTTGCGGTAGTCCTGCGCCTGAATCTGCGCCACAACCTCCCTCAGGCCGTGGGCATTATGTCCCGTATCGCAATAGACCCTCGGGCTGCTGCCCAACTTCTGCCACCTACCCATAAGACCTGTGGTGGCGACCACCGAGCGCACACCCTCCACCAAGGCTCGGGTGGAGATATTCAGGGGCGTTTGGTGGCGCAGAAGGCTCACAGCCGTACGCACTGTGAGGATGTTTTTGCGCTGGTAGGAGCCCATCAAATCGAGATCCAGAATTTGGGTGCGGCCATCGCGGGGGCGCTGTATGTGATAGCGCATCCACTCGCCCGAAGGCTCACTATCGACAACCTCCCACTCTCTGTCGGCAAACACCAGGGGCGACTCGTGGGCCAGAGCCACACGCTCGAAGACCTCGTCGCTCTCTATCTGGCTCTCCCCCACAACCACAGGCACCTCCTGTTTGATAATGCCCGCCTTCTCGATGGCAATCTCCCCAATGGTCGAGCCGAGCAGGGCTGTGTGGTCAAGACCTATATTGGTGATAATGGAGAGGATAGGTGTGATGATGTTGGTCGAGTCGAGTCTGCCGCCAAGGCCCGTTTCGATGATGGCAACCTCCACCTCCTTCTCGGAGAAGTGGTTGAAGGCCATAGCGGTAGTCATCTCAAAGAAGGAGAGGCCAAGCTCAACCATCTCATCCTTATACTTCTTCACAAAACTCACCACCTCTCGCTCACTAATGGACTCGCCATTGACACGGATACGCTCACGAAAATCCACCAAGTGGGGCGAAGTGAAGAGGCCCACACAATAGCCCGCCTGCTGAAGCACCGAGGCGAGGATGTGGGATGTGGAGCCCTTGCCATTGGTGCCCGCCACGTGGATTGTGAAGTAGTTTTTCTGTGGGTTGTCGAGCCTGCGACACATCTCCACAATGTTGTGCAAGCCCTCCTTGTAGGCGCCAGGGCCCACATTTTGATAGGAGGGGAAGGAGTTGAAGAGGAAGTTGGTTGTTTGAGTGTAGTTCATCGTCTGATGGATATGTAACATTAACTATTTTACCAAGTGATTGCGGCGGCGGAAACGATAGCTCACATAGTAGAGCAACGAGAGAATCCAGAGGTAGGTGCCGAGGCGTCCGAGGTAGTCGCCCGCCTTGGCGTAGAGGGTAACCTTGCGTGAGGGGGTAACCTCGTGGGTGAGCACTCCTCGCTGGTCCCAGCCGAGAGATTTGATGACCTCACCCGAGGGGGAGATGAAACCGCTAATGCCCGTATTGGCCGCACGGCACACCCAACGGCGGGTCTCAATGGCCCTCAGTCGCGAGAAGGAGAAGTGCTGACGATAGCCCTCCGTATCGTGCCACCAACCATCGTTGGTGATGACCATCATCACCTCTGCACCATCGGCCGCAAAGGCGCCAAAGTGGTCGCCATAGACCGACTCGTAGCAGATGGGGGCAGCCACCGACACCCCATAGGGGTAGCGCTCGTTGCGCAGCACAAACAGGCGGCGATACTTGTCCGTACCGAGCTGACCCGTCGTGCCTCCGAGATTCACAATGAGCTTCTCTAGGGGCTTCAGCAGGTTCATATATGGCATCTTCTCCACGCCCACAACAAGGCGCGACTTGTGGCTCACCTTGAGAGTCGAATCCCTATCGAGCGCCAGGGCCGCATTGTAGCGGTCATACCAAACACCATCCCTATTACGGGCCGTTGGGCTCGCCGTTTCGCCCTCACGATAGAGCTTGCTGGTCATTGCTCCCGTTATTAGTTGCGCCTCGGGGTAGGACTCCGCACGCAACCTCTCCAACGCCTGCACAGAGCTGTTTTCCAAATATTTATGTTCCCAGATAGTGTTGCCACTGTCGCCAATGACCGTTTCGGGCAGAACGATGAAGTCGGCCTCGGCGGGTGCCTGAGCAATAAGACTCCTGAAGATGGCAAGTTGCTGATGGGTGGGAAGCGAATACTTCTCCTTGTAGGGGTCGATGTTGGGCTGAACGACCGTCACTGTGGCCTTCTGCGCCCCTTCATCCTCCTTGAGCCCTGCGGCGATGATGAGCGAGACCACAATGGGAAGCAGCGCCACCACACCCGTAGCGGTCGCAAGCACCCTGTTTTTCCTGTTGAGAATGAGCTCAAAGAGAAGCACATTGACAAGCAACACCCAGAGCGAGCCACCCAAAGCGCCAGTCAGTTCATACCACTGCACCGCCCAGATGTCGCCCGCAAAGCCATTACCCAGCACCAGCCACGGGAACGACACCTCGCCGTGGAGATAGAGGTGCTCGGCCCATAGCCAACCCGCAATGAGAGTTGTGTAGGCGTGTGCCTTGCGTGCCCTTTTGGAGAAGTAGTGGAAGACCATAAAGACTCCGCCAAAGAGCAGAATCTGGATGATGGTAGCAGCCACAATTCCCACAGCCGCAGCATAGTAGATCCACCAGCAGGTGGCCACACACCAGAGCCCCATAACGAGGGCTACCCAGCCCGCCATTCGCCACCACTCCTTGCGGCTGTCACCATAGGAGGCCGACAGGAGCAAAAGAGGTACGAAAGCGACCAGAAGTGTCAGACCACTCACTCGCAACCAACCGAGCGAAAGGAGTACAACCGACGCCAGAGCCAACAGGGCTCGTTGATATCCTTTGAGTTTTATCTCCATAAGTTCCTTTATTTTTTACAAAAATAACCTTTTTAGTGGGAATTATTCAGCCTCGGCAGAGAATTTTTCTCTCAGGCGCACTTTTAGTGATAAAAAGAGGCAATTGCAACCGAAAAATGACTACCTTTGTAACTTGTGAAATTTGGCTAAAAAAAGACGACTATGTGGTTAATGACACTTATAGGAGGAGTGATGGTGGGATGTATGGCCTCGATGCCTCCCGGCCCTACCGCCATACTCTGCATCCAACGCAACATCAGTAAAGGTTTCCGTTCGGGCATTACAACCGGCTTGGGTATTGCCACGAGCGACACCCTCTATGCCTCCATTGCCTTCTTCTCGCTCTCGTTCGTCACAGGCTTCATAGAGAGCAATATGCTGTTAATCAAAGGCATTGCAGGCATACTGATATCCATCTTCGGTGTGAACATCTTCCTCAAGAAGACCGACACCCAGCTGCGCCAAAACCGCTCACAGAAGCACTCGGCAAGCTGGCGCGACTACCTCTCGGGCTTCCTTATGAGCTTCGCCAACCCCGCCTACATCCTTGTTCACATAGCCCTCATTGCCACCGTCAAGTCGCTCGGATTCTACGACACCGACGAGAGCGTATTCTCCAATGCATCAATGATTCTGGGCATCTTTTTGGGCTGTTCGGGTTGGTGGTTTGCACTCTCCTCGCTCTTCAAGATGGTGAGGAAGTATTTCCGTCCACGCCACCTTGTACTCATCAATCGCATCTCGGGCATCATCATCACCCTCGTTGGTGTATCGCTCATTATATCAATGATTTCCAATCTTCAAATCAACTTCCATCTGAATGAAATATTCCAAACCAAATAGAAAAATTGTCATCGCCGTTGACGGATTCTCCTCGTGTGGCAAGAGCACCTTCGCCAAGATGGTCGCCGCACGACTCGGATATATCTTCATCGACACGGGCGCAATGTACCGCGCCGTAACCCTCTACGCCATCGAAAACGGCTGTGTGGAGAACGGCATCCTCAACGAGGAGCGACTCATTGCCTCGCTTGACGACATCCAAATCGACTTCCGCTTCAACCCCGACCGTGGCGCCAGCGACATCTATGTTGGCGGCCAATGGGTGGAGGGCAAGATTCGAACCATCACCGTCAGCAACCTTGTGAGCGCCGTAAGCGCCATCAAGCAGGTGCGCGAAAGACTCGTTGCCATCCAGCAGGAGATGGGACGCGACAAGGGTGTGGTGATGGACGGCCGAGATATCGGCACCGTGGTTTTCCCCAACGCCGAGCTTAAAATCTTTATGACCGCCGACCCCGAAGTGAGGGCCGAGAGGCGCTATCTGGAGCTCCAGGCCAAAGGCGAGCAGGTGAGCCGCGAGGAGATTGTCGAGAACATCCGCCAGAGGGACCACCTCGACCAAACCCGAGCCATCAGCCCCCTGCGCAAGGCCGACGACGCCATCGTTCTGGACAATGGCGGTATGACTCTTGAGGAGGAGATGGAGTGGTTCGACAAGATTTTCAGCACCATAGCCTAACACGCCACGGGGGCGGAGAGTAATTTGGAACAAGCCAGCAGCCTATGAAAGTAACCATTGACGAGAAATCCGGATTTTGCTACGGAGTGGTGAGCGCCATTTCGAAGGCCGAGGAGCTTGTTGCCGACGGCCACAAGGTCTATTCGTTGGGCGACATTGTACACAACGACCTTGAGGTTGCACGCCTTGAGGGGCTGGGGGTGACGACCATCGCCCACGCCGACATCCTGAACATTGCGCCCGAGGCTCAAAACAGAGTCCTCATCCGCGCACACGGCGAGCCCAAGAGCACCTACCGACTACTCGAGGAGGCCTCGATTGGCTACACCGACGCCACCTGCCCTGTGGTTGCCAAGCTCCAAAGGCTCACCATTGAGGCCGACGAGCGTATGAGGGCCGAGGGAGGACAGGTGGTGATTCTCGGCAAGAGAGGCCACGCCGAAGTTGTGGGCCTCAACGGTCAGATTGAGGACAGGGCCATTGTAGTTGAGAGGGTTGCCGACCTCGAAGAGGTGGATTTCACTCGTCCCATATTCCTCCTTTCGCAGACCACCCAGAGCCTGCAACTCTTCGAGCAGGTCAAAGCCGAAGTATTGGCCCGTTCGAAGGAGCCCGCGAGGGTTGTTGTGCGTGACACCATCTGCCGTCAGGTGGCGGGCCGCGAGGGACACCTCAAGGAGTTCTCCAAGGGGTGCGATATGGTGGTATTTGTTTGTGGCGCAAAGAGTTCCAACGGCAAAGTCCTCTTTGAGGCTTGCCACTCGGCCAACCCACACAGCATTAAGATAGAGTCCCCCGAGGAGCTCTCGGCCAAGATGTTCGAGGGGGTGGAAAATGTGGGCATCTGCGGTGCCACCTCAACTCCCCACTGGCTTATGGAGAGGGTGAGGGATACAATTTTGAGGCTCTCGGAAGCGTAATAAATGCAAAATTCAAAATTCAAAATTCAAAATTGCGAGTAAGCGAGAGCAGAGGGTGCCCCACACACTATGCCGAGCGTGAGCAATTAAAAGACACCAGAGGTGGATTAAAATTCAAAATTGAGATAAGCGAAACAATATGAGATACTTTTTAAGAGCGCTGAAACACTTTGTGAAGATGGCCCTTCTGGTGGCCCTCATCTACCTGGCTATGAACGCCACCGACACCCTGGCCGTAAACCAACAGGAGCTCCTGGGCACCAAGGGAATCATTCTTCTGGTAGCGCTGGTGGCTCTCTCGGCCGCCTACCCCTCCTACGGCTTTGTGGAGCGCACCATTGAGGGCTCCATCGCCGAGGACCGCGACATCATTCTGGAGACAATGGCAAGGGGTGGCTACTCGCTCAGCAAAGAGAGCGACCAAATGATCTCCTTCCGCGCCTCCGCCCCCCTACAAAGACTTATTGCGATGGGCGACGATGAGGTGTGCATACGACAGATTGCGCCCAACCAACTACTCCTCAGCGGCTTGCGCAAAAGCACCGTCGAGAGCGAGTTCCGACTCTCGGGCCGTATGAGAATCAAACGAGAGCAGGAGGGACAAACAAAATAGAAAACAGAATAACAAGGGATATACGAAAATGAAGAAGTGTCTTAAATATTTGGCAGTGGTTGCCGGTCTGGCAGGATGCGTTTTGCTGGGCTCGGCGGCCAATAACAACCTCTATAATCTGGGCAAGAATGTGGAGATTCTCGTCAATATGATGCGCACCATCAACCTCTTCTATGTGGACGATGTTGAGCCCGACAAGATTATGGACGCCGCAGCCGAGGGTATGACCAAGATTCTCGACCCCTACACCGAGTACTTCTCCGCCGAGGATATGGAGGCCTTTGAGGTTATGACCACAGGCAAGTATGGTGGTGTGGGCTCCATCATCCGCCTTCAGGGCGACTATGTGGAGTTCAACGCTCCCTACAAGGGCTCGCCCGCACACCGCGCAGGCATCCGTCCGGGTGACATCATCCTTGAGATTGATGGCCAAGACGCCAAGGGAATGACCACCCAAGAGGTGAGCGACCGCCCCAAGGGCGTCCCTGGAACCACCGTAAGGCTCACCATCGGTAAGTTCCCCACCGGCAGACCACAGAGAATCAGGCTCACCCGCGAGCGAATAGCCATTCCGGGTGTGCCCTACCACGCGATGCTCAACGAAACAGTGGGTTACATCCTCCACAGCGACTTTACCGAAGGGTGTGCCACCGAGCTGCTGCGCGCCTATAAAGACCTTGAGAACAAGGGTATGAAAACCCTCATTCTCGACTATCGCAACAACACAGGAGGTATCCTTCAGGAGGCTGTGAGCATCCTCTCATACTTCCTGCCCGCAGGCTCGGAGGTGGTGAGCACCCGCTCGGCCAAGAGCCACAACGAGAACTCCAAGTTTGTGACCGAGAACCCACCCATCGCACCCACCATCCCCATTGTGGTTCTGGTGGACAACGACACCGCATCGGCCGCCGAGATTGTTGCGGGCGCCTTGCAGGACAACGACAGGGCTGTGGTTGTGGGCACCAGCCGCACCTACGGCAAAGGCCTTGTGCAGAGCACCATACCCCTCGGATATGACGCCTACGCCAAGGTGACAACCTCGAAATACTATCTCCCCAGCGGCCGCTGCATACAGGCTATCGACTACGGCGCCCACAATACCGACGGTAGCGTCAGCACAGTGCCCGACTCGCTCATCAACGAGTTCCGCACCAAGGCAGGCCGCAAGGTTTACGATGGTGGCGGTGTGATGCCCGATGTGAGGCTCACCCCCCAATACATCAGCACCTTCTCGGTGGTTGTCTATGCCCAGGGCTACATCGACAACTTCTTGACCGACTACTGCCGCAAGCACTACAACGAGCTCGAAAACAATGTGTCGCCCACCAAGTTCTCCCTTCCCGAAAGCGCCTACAGAGAGTTTGTGGAGTGGATGAAGGGCAAAGAGGTGGCTTGGGTAAATATGGCCAACCGCTACTGGGAGGAGTTTGAGAAGGAGGCTGCCAGGGAGCCCTGGGGCGAGAGTATCAAGGCCGAGATGGAGAGCATTAGCAAAGTTCTCACAAAGGACACCGAGGACTACCTCTGGATGTACAAGGAGGATTTGGCATACATAATTGAGCAGTCCATCGTTAAGCGCTACTGCTTCGAGGAGGGCTACACTGCCCACACCCTGCCCGACGATGAGGAGGTCAAGGAGGCCATAGCCCTGCTTGGCGACACAGCGCGCTACAACCACATACTCACCTCGCAGGACACCGCACGCAAATAGAGTAAAGAGTGGAGGCTTAAAAGGGATAATAAAGAGGAATAAGGAGAGGCAACTATGAGGGCTGTGTTTGACGCTATGTGGCGGAGAATCAAGAGCGTACCCTACAAACAAAGGGTTCTGGTAATCACGATTGCCGTGTTTATCGGCTCTGCCTCGTTGCTCTTTACTACCCGAATGTCTCGAATGCTCCAGCAGAAGGAGATGAACGAGATGCGACTCTGGTCCTACGCAATGGAGCGTATGGGCGAGAGTTCCCACAACGACCCTCTGGTCTTCCAGGTGGTCCACAACCAGAAGATTCCCTACATCCTCCTCGACCAGCACGGACGCGTGGAGAAGTATCACCTTCTGCCCAAAGAGGTGGTTGGCCACCCCGACCTCAGGATGAAACTGCTGCTGAAACTCTCGCGTCAGAATGCACCCATCGAGATAAACACCCCTCGGGGCGACAAATATACCCTCTTCTATGGCAACTCGGCACTGCTGTCGTGGCTCATCCTCTTCCCCTATCTCCAACTGAGCGTTGTGGCCATCTTCGTCTTCTTTGCCTTCATCACCTTCCGCACCTCCAAGCAGGACGAACAAAACCGTGTGTGGATTGGACTTGCCAAGGAGACCGCCCACCAGCTCGGCACCCCCATCTCGTCACTTATGGGATGGCTGGAGTATCTGAAAGCCCACGACATCGACCCCACAGTCGTTGATGAGATGGGCAGCGACCTGAAACGACTCGTGAAGGTTGCCGACCGCTTCGGCAAGATTGGCTCCGAGACTGCCCTCACCCCCACAAATCTGGGAGAGGTAGTGGGCGACTGTGTGCTCTACTTCCGCACCCGAATACCCAAGAAGGTCACCCTCTCCTACAACGGTCTGGCCATTGCGCCGATTATGGTGCAGATGAACGCCGCACTCTTCGAGTGGGTGGTTGAGAACCTTCTGAAAAACTCCCTCGACGCACTCCAGGGCTTCGGCGATATGGAGGTCTTCCTGAGTGAGAGCGACGAGTGGGCCTACATAGATGTTAAGGACTCCGGAAAGGGTATCGCCAAGTCCAACTGGAAAAAAATCTTCGAGCCGGGCTACACAACCAAGACGCGCGGCTGGGGCCTGGGCCTCTCGCTCAGCAAACGCATAATTGAGGAGTACCACGGCGGCCACATCGGCGTTGTGGAGAGCGAGCTCGGCAAAGGCACCACCATCCGCATTGCAATACGCAAGAGCGAAGGCTAACACCACAAACAACCCACCACACCCCAAAAAAGAGCGATGATAACAGACAACAACACATATACGATGGAGGCTATCGACACCCTTGCAGATACCGCCACAGCCCCCGTGGAGGAGGTTGTGGAGATTCTGGAGGAGGCTGTAGTGATGCACGAGAACACCCTCGAGGGACTTTTTGGCCAGAGCGCCCATCTGGTGGAACACACCCTGCCGGATGCCATGGAGCAGGCAGAGCTCACGGGTGGCTGGTTTGTGGGCATCTTCCTTGTCGCAATGTTCGTCTATTACCTCTTCATCCTCTTTGCCTATGGCGGCCACATCGGCACTATGGGAAAAGTTCTCTTGAGCAACAATCTCGGCATAAGAGTTGCAGATGAACTAAGCTACCTCTTTATGAGGGCCGTGCGCAACGCCATTGCACTCGGTATTGCGGCGTGGTCGCTGGTGGTAATCAAGTGGATAGAGATTGAAGGTATGGGGCCCGAGGCCGAGAACTCGTGGCAACTCGCCTCCGTAATTGGTGGGGCTCTCGCTCTGGGACTCGTTCAGCGCTTTGCCACCATCGGAATCTTCTCGCTTGTAAGGCGCCGTGAGGTGTGCGAAGGGGTGAATGTCTTGGCCGATACGACAATGGCACTTGCGGCTATTGTTGTCACACCGCTGGCACTCTTGCTCACCCTCAATACGGGCCAGACGACTCTCGCTCTGGGCTGGGCGTGTGTTGTAGTGGGCGGTGTGGCGATGATGATTTTCTGTCTAAAAAGTTTAATTTTGTTTATTGGGCAAAAAATTTCAATTTTACTTTGGTTTTTGTACCTTTGCACCGTCATTTTGATTCCCATCGGCATCGCTGCCACATTTGTTGTGAGAAGCGGCGCCGTTTAATGTCGAACCAAAAACATCAAAGAGTTGAAAATTAATAAAATACTTATTTCGCAAGCCCAACCTGCGATTATTGAAAAATCACCCTACTTTAAGCTCTCAAGGAATAGCAACCTGGAGCTCACATTCAAGCCCTTTATGCGAATCGAGGGCGTATCACTCAAGGAGTTCCGCAGCCAGAGGACCGAAATTCTTGACTATTCGGCTGTGATTTTCACGAGTCGTACCACCATTGACAACTTCTTCCGCATCTGCGAGGAGGCTCGAATCAATGTGCCCGAGACAATGAAGTACTTCTGCATCACAGAGGCTGTGGCTCTCTACCTCCAGAAGTATATCGTCTATCGCAAACGCAAAATATTCTTTGCCGACGGTAAGTTCGACAGCTTTATGGAGATTATCCTCAAGCACAAGGACGAGCGCTTCATCCTCGCACTTGCCGAGCCCCACAACCCCGAGATTCCCCAGACCCTCGAGAAGTTGCACCTCAACTTCCGCCCCCTCATCTTTGCCCACACCGTGAGCACCGATTTGAGCGGTCTGAACATCGCGGACTACGATATCCTCGTATTCAACAGCCCCAACGAGATCTCCTCGCTGGTGAGCCAATTTGGCACCGAGAATATCCCTATGATTGTCGTTCTGGGCGAGAACACCGCCAAGGCTGCTGTGGAGGCAGGTCTGAACATCTACGGCAAAGCCCCCGCACCCGGCATTCCCAATGTGGCAACCGCAGTGGAGATGTTGGTCAAGGAGGCCGAGGAGGGCAAGGAGCTCGAGCCCATCGCCTTCTGCCACAGCCACAAAGCAGAAAACTTCATCAAGGCACAGGAGGCCAAACCTGCCAAGCGTTCCAGGGCAAAGCGCAAACCCGCCGAGGAGACTGCCCCCGCAACGGCCACTGCCACAAAGAAGACAACCAAATAGAACGAACGATAACTCGCGGGGTGCAACATCGGTCTGCTCCCCGCTTTTCATTATAAACCCACAAAAGAGGTGACAAGCAAGGGACTCTATAGACTCACAAAGGCAGAGAGGCTGTGTGGCAAGGCCGCCAACGGGCTCTTTGTCGGCAGCAAGGGGGGATTTATCTTCCCCTATCGCTATGTCTATAAGGTCAGAGCGGCGGCCGAGCAGGATGAGGCCACCGTATCGGTGCTCTTTGTTGTTCCCAAGCGCAACATCAAGCGTGCCGTTGGGCGCAACCTCCTCAAGCGCCGCACACGAGAGGCCTACCGCCTTCAGAAGTTGCCCATCGTGGAGAAGGCCGCCCAAAAGGGCCTTCACATCGACATCGGTCTGATTTACAGCTACAAGGAGATTTTGGACTTCAAACCCATAAGAGATGCAGTCGGAGGGATTCTGGAAAAGATTGCTGGCAAGTTGTAGGTGGATTTTGAGCGCCCCGTTTGTGGCCCTCGTTAGATTCTACCAAATCTGCATCTCGCCTCTAAAACCCCACCCGACCTGCAGATTTACCCCCACCTGCTCTCAATATGCCATCGAGGCACTACGCAAGTATGGCCCCCTGAAGGGTGGTTGGCTCGCTCTGAAGCGCATCGCACGATGTCATCCGTGGGGAGGCAGCGGCTACGACCCCGTTCCATAAATTAAAGATAAAAACAAAACGGCACCCCAATCCAGAAGTGCCGTTTTGTTTTTATCTTTTATTGGGCTCGTTTCAACCTCTCAACCCAAGGTATTCGGCCCATAAACCAAGCCACCAGATAGCCAACGAGTGTGCCCAGCAGCCAACCAAAAAGTATCTGGGAGGGGAAGTGTACGCCCAGGTAGATTCTCGAGTATCCTACAACAACAACCCACGCGGCCATCCACCACCAATATCCTTTTACATTACGCAGCGCCCCCAAACCCACAACGAAGAAGATTGACATTGTGGTGGCTGCGTGGGCCGAGACGGTACCGTATCGGCCGAAAATGCAGAAC
Source organism: Tidjanibacter sp. (assembly GCA_045633765.1). Lineage (GTDB taxonomy): Bacteria > Bacteroidota > Bacteroidia > Bacteroidales > Rikenellaceae > Tidjanibacter. The sequence continues at coordinate 19,787 of JAZQZA010000089.1, forward strand.
TCTCCCTTGATGGGGTCCCACACAAGGTGCAGCTGCTCCTTCAGCCCCTCAACACGATTGGGGCGCAGAACCTGAAAGGTCTCCTTGAAGTAGTTGCATATCTGATCGCTAAGGGCCACACCAACTACCACACCCAGCAGAATGATGAGCATATACCTCCATCCCCAGCGGCGATAGACCATCCAGAGGAGCAGAAGGTAGAGTGGCAGCCAGGTGAGTTTCTCGGAGGTGAGCCACATAAGGCGGTCCATCACAAGACCTCCATCGAAGTTGAGCGCCAGCATTGCGCTGTGGTCGAGAGTTGTAAGTGTCATTGACGGGTTTGGGTTATTTGTATGGGAGGGGATGGCGGAGATTATTTGTCCTCCGCCAACCTCTCCGATTAATCGTTATCGCGGGCAAAGCCGAGGTAGTAGAGTAGCGTAGCTATGGCGCTCAAGGCTGCCACCAGATAGGTGCGGGCCGCCCAGCGCAGCGAGGTGCGGGCACCCTGCATCTGCTGGGGGTCGAGTGTGCGACTGCCCTCCAACCACGCCAGCGCCCTCTGCGAGGCGTTGTACTCCACAGGGAGGGTTACAATGGCAAAGAGTGCCGAGGCTGCAATGGTTGCAATGCCCACCCAGAAGATGGCGGGGATGCTCTCAATCAACAGGATACCAATGATGATGACCCAAGTGGAGATACTCGACGAGAATTGGATGATGGGCACCAAAGCCGAGCGCAAGCGCAAGGGAGCATAGCCGTAGGAGTGCTGCACAGCGTGGCCGCACTCGTGGGCAGCAACTGCCGCCGCCGCTATCGAACAACTCGAATAGACCCCTTCCGAGAGGTTTACGGTGCGAGTTGCGGGGTTGTAGTGGTCGGTGAGGTGGCCTCGAGTGGAGACAACCTTCACATCCATAATGCCGTGGTCCCTCAACATCTTCTCGGCCACATCCCTACCCGTAAGTCCTCCCGAGAACATCACTCGCGAGTACTTATTGAAGACGGAGTTAAGACGAGCTTGAACAATCATTCCCACGATGGCAATGATTATCAGCAAAAGATAGGATACATTCATTTTACAAACTCATTTTGTTTGGTTACTAATGCACAAACGCAAACACCAAACACTCTATTGTTCGAGGAACTTATAATAGGAGTCGGCCTGCGCTGTGGGGGTGAGGACAATCTCGCTGATGTTCACGTGCGCGGGCTGGGTTGCTGCCCACACAATAGCCTCGGCAATATCGGCACCCGTAAGTGGTTGCAGCCCCTTATAGACACCATCGGCACGATTCTGATCGCCGTGGAAGCGCACCACCGAGAACTCGGTCTCAACCATTCCGGGGCGAATCTCCGTAACCCTGATGCGATGGCGCAACAGGTCGATGCGCATACCGTGGCTCAAGGCGTGCACTGCGTGCTTGGTTGCGCAGTAGACATTGCCATTTTCATAGACCTGTGTGCCCGCAGTGGAGCCAAGGTTGATGATGTGGCCACCCTTGCCCCTTGCAATCATACGGTTGGACACCGCACGAGTGATGTAGAGTAAGCCCTTGACATTGGTGTCAATCATTGCATTCCAATCGGCGACATCGCCCTCGTTGATATGCTCCAGACCTGCTGCCAGGCCGGCGTTGTTGACCAAAATATCGATGTCGGCAAACTTCTCGGGCAGAGCCTCAAGCGCCGCCTCACACATAGCCCTCTCCCTCACATCAAACGATGCGATATAGACCTCGGCGCCAAACTGCTCCTCGAGCTCCGACTTGAGAGCCGCAAGACGCTCACTCCTACGGCCTGTTACTATTACCCTAAAACCCTCCTCGGCAAATGCGCGTGCCGTAGCCTCGCCAATACCGGAGGTTGCTCCTGTGATTAAAACTACTCCTTTCATAGTTGTTCTTGTTTATTTATGTGGTAAATATACCGATTTTTTTGTACTTTTGAGGCTTGAGAGGCATAAAAAGATGACAAAAGAGCGTATTGACCTGTTTTTGGCTCGGAGAATCTCCTCCACCAAGGGACATCGAAGCGGCGCAATGGTCGGCATTGCGAAGATTTCGGTGGCCATCTGTGTTGCCGTAATGCTCGTGGCTGTGGCCGTCATCCTGGGCTTCAAAAGGGAGTTGAGCGGCAAACTTACCGGTATGGACTCCCACATAACCGTCACCTCCTTCCGCCAAAACAGCAACGCCGAGAGCGCACCTCTGGTGAGGAACCTTGAGTTCGAGGAGCTCATCGCCCAACACAACAACCTCCTCTCCATCTCCACCTTCGCCACCCAGAACGGTATCATACGATTTGGGGGCGAGATGCAGGGCGTGCACCTCAGAGGTGTCGACGAGGGGTATGACTCGCTCTTTATGGCCTCCAAGCTGACCGCCGGAGTGCTCCCTCGCATCGGCAAGGCGGAGCGCAAAAAAGATATTCTCATCTCCCAAACGCTGGCAAACCAACTCTCTGTGGAGGTGGGCGACAAGGTGGAGTTCATCTTCAACTCTCCCTCAAACCCAATGCGACGCGACAGCTATCGCGTCTGTGGCATCTACTCCTCGGGCATCTCCTCCTTTGAGCAGGGACTCGCCCTTACGGACATCCGCAATGTGCAACGCCTGTGTGGCTGGGAGCCCACGGAGGTTTCGGGCTACAAGATTATGGCCAAGGAGTTTGAGGGTTCCTATGAGCTCTGTGAGTTCGTCCGAGCCGAGGCCTATCTTGCGGGCCAGGAGCAGATGTGGCACACAGCACACCTCTACGACAAATACCCCCAAATCTTCGACTGGCTCGCCACCCACGACATCAACGGCGCGGTAATCATCGCCATTATGGTTGTTGTGGCCCTGCTTAATATGATGACCGCCCTGCTGATTATCATCTTCGAGAGGATTCGTATGATTGGCACCCTCAAGTCGCTCGGTATGCGCAACCGCTCCATTCAGCGGGTGTTCCTGTGGTGTAGCCTGCGTGTGATTCTCTCCGGACTCCTCTGGGGCAACCTGCTCGGCGGCGGACTCATCCTCCTCCAGCACCTCACCGGAGCCATTCAGCTCGACCCCGAGGCCTACCTCATCTCCGAGGTGCCCGTAGCCTTCAGCTGGGGGTGGTGGCTGGCAATCGATGTGGTCATCCCTCTGGTGCTTGTGGTGCTACTCACCATCCCCGTTGCCATCACCTCGCGCATCAAACCCGACCATTCACTCAAGTATCAATAGCAAACAATCCATACTCCTATGCTTAAACTCATTAGACGCGCACTTCTTGTCATCGCCACGCTGACCACAATGCTCCTTCTGTCCGGCTGCAACATCATCTCCAAGGATGATTTCGTATTCCACGGCGCCAAAATCATCTCGCTGAACCTCACCGAGGGGGCACAGGTGGAGATGGTCATCGAAAACAAGTCGCCCTTCAAGGTGACAATCGTCGGCGGAGAGCTTACGGCAGGCTGCAAAGGCGACATCATCGGCAGCGTCTATATGCGTGAGCCTGTGGTGCTTCCCAAGAAATCGACAACCACAGTCACTGTGAATGTCGGCTTCAAGTTCTCAAGCCCAATGGCGGCCCTCCGAGCACTCCAGGCGCTCACCTCCTCGCCCGACGAGATAACCATCTCGGGCTATGGAGAGGGCAAGATATGGTTCATTCACAAGCGTTTTGAGCGCACCAATGTTCCACTTTCAAAATTTATTGCTATATTTGGCACACCATCCGATTACTTTAACTAGTTCAACGATAATGCAAAGGCGTTTTTTCATACTCCTTATTGCGGCCCTTGTCTGCCTTGCGGGCACTACCGCCGCACAACAGCGCGATGCCGCCACTATTAAGCGACTCAACAAAGTCGATGAGGTTAATGGGGCCTCCAGCACCATCTATGTCCACCCCGAGGCAAGATTGGCAGCAGATGCCTACTACGAGAGCAGCAGCCGAAGAACCTCCTTCAAGGGCTACCGTGTGCGCATCTTCACGGGCAGCAACCAGAAGGCTCGCAAAGAGGCAGAAAAGACCATCGAATCATTCCGCAAGAAGTTTAGCGAGCCCGTATATTACAGCTATGTAAACCCCAATTTCCAGGTTACCTGTGGAAACTTCCTCTCCATTGAGGATGCCATAATCTTCCTTGAGAAGGCCATCAAGGTCTATCCCAAAGCACACATCGTGGCTTGTGAGATTCCTGCCAACACCTTCGTTCGCACCACCCCCGCAAGCATCAAGGCTGCGGCTCGCAACGAGATTGTTATGGAGGAGGACGACCCAGGCTACGATATGCTTATGAGCGACGAGGACCTCGCAGACGACCCCGAGATGGCTGCCGCTCTGGCCAAAGAGAAGGAGCTGATGGCCAATATGGTGGAGTTCCTGCCCAGCAAGGCTCTCCTCGAAGGTGAGGAGGAGGTTGCAGCCGAGGGTGAGCCCACTGTGGAGAGCACAACCTCCGACATCATCGAGGCCGAGGCTGTGGCCAAGGCTGCCGAGGCCGAGGCTGCTGCCGCTGCCCAAGATAGCGAGTAGATACCATAACGGCAGGGGCATAAGATACAAAACAGGGCCATTGCATACGCAGTGGCCCTGTTTTGTTTATTCTCGTTTCTATCCCTACTGTTTTGCAACCTCCAAGATGGCCCTTGTGATGCCCTCCACATCGTAGCCACAACGGTGCTTGAGCTCGGCAACGGTGCCGTGTTCCACAAACTCATCATTGATGCCAAGGCGTATAATGTGGGGAGCAAAGCCCTTGTCGGCCATCCAATCGGCCACAGCGCTGCCCACACCTCCATTCAGAACGCCATCCTCAACGGTCACAACCCTTCGGAAGTTCTGGGCCACATAGCCGAGCATCTGCTCGTCGAGAGGTTTGGCCCAACGCAAATCGATGTGACAAACAGACACACCATCGGCGGCACACCTCTCCACAGCCTCGGATGCATCTTTGGCCGTGTGACCAAGTGTCAGAAGAGCCACATCCCTACCCTCGCGCAAAACCTCGGCCTTGCCGATGGGGAGCAACTTCATAGCGCCCTCCTCTACCCCTGCGGCACCACCGCGCGGATAGCGAATAACAAAGGGACCATCACCCTTATAGGCGGTGTACATCATATCTCGGAGTTCCTGCTCGTTGCGGGGAGCGGCAATCCTCAAATTGGGGATGGGACGCATATAGGCGAGGTCGAACTCGCCGTGGTGGGTTGCGCCATCCTCACCCACAAGTCCTGCCCTGTCAAGGCAGAAAATCACGTGGAGCCTCTGGAGTGCAACATCGTGAATGACATTATCATAGGCCCTCTGCATAAAGGAGGAGTAGATGGCACAGAAGGGCACCACACCCCCCGCAGCCAAACCTGCCGAAAAGGTCACAGCGTGGCCCTCGGCAATGCCCACATCGAATACCCTCTCGGGCTTGACGGCCTGCAAAATATTCATCGACGAGCCTGTGGCCATTGCGGGAGTGACACCCACAACCCTCTCGTCCATCTCTGCAAGCTGCAGAAGTGCGCGACCAAAGACATCCTGGTATTTAGCCACACCACCACCCGAGGTCACACGCTCTCCCGTTTCGGCGTCGAACTTGCCGGGCGCGTGCCAAACAGCAGGGTCGCCCTTCTCGGCAGGCTCGTAGCCTTTACCCTTGATGGTCATTGCGTGCAGGAGCTTGGGGCCCTCAATCTCCTTCAGGGAGCGGAGTGTCCTGACGAGCGCAACCACATCGTGACCATTGGTGGGGCCGAAGTAGCGGAAATCCATACTCTCGAAGAGGTTGCTCTGGCGCAACAGATAACGCTTAACAGAGTGGGTCATATGTTGCAGAGCGGAGCGCAAGCGGGGGCTGAAGTGAAGGCCTCGCCACATCTTACGCTTCATATTGTTGTACTTTCTGGACGAGGTGATGCGCAGAAGGTGTTTCTTCAGAGCGCCGACATTGGTATCTATGCTCTGACGGTTGTCGTTGAGAATCACAAGGATATTGGCCTGCGAAGCGCCCGCATTATTGAGGCCCTCAAAGGCCAAGCCGCCCGTCATCGCACCGTCGCCAATGACCGCAATCACACTCCTCTGCTCGCCCCTCAGGGTTGCAGCCTCGGCCATACCATAGGCTGCCGAGATGGATACCGACGAGTGACCCGCGCCGAACGAGTCGCCCTCCTCAATGCGGGGGAAGCCGGCAATACCACCGAGGGTGCGCTGCGAGGAGAAAGCCTCACGGCGACCTGTTATTATCTTGTGGGCATAGGCTTGGTGGCCCACATCCCACACAACGCTATCCGTCGGGAAGTCAAAGACATAGTGAATGGCAACGGTCAGTTCCACAGCGCCAAGGCTCGAGGATAGGTGGCCGGGATTGACCGCACAACACCTTACAATATAGTCGCGCAACTCCTCGCAATAGGCAGGGAGCTCCGAGATGTCCAGAGCCTTCAAATCGGCTGGCGAAGAGATGTTGTTCAGGTATTTATATGTCTGTTTTTCCACTCTTTCCGGTTGTTGTATTGTGCAAATATACCGAAAATATAGATAGAATAGGAAAAATCTGCAAAAAAAGTTGTATATTCGTTCCCGATATTGCGCTTATTATGAACTCTTGTTCGACAAACAAACTTTTCGTCAGGATATGAAATACAAAAGAATACTTCTCAAGCTCAGCGGCGAATCGCTCGCAGGCGAGAGCGGCAAAGGACTCTCCACCGAGGTTCTCGACAGCTACACACAGCAGATTAAGAAAGCCGTGGAGGCTGGCGTTCAAATCGGAATTGTCATCGGCGGCGGCAACATCTTCCGCGGACTCCAGGGCGTAGGCAGAGGTTTCGACCGCGTCAAAGGCGACCAGATGGGTATGCTTGCAACCATCATCAACTCGCTGGCCCTGCAGAGCCACCTCGAGAGCGAGGGCGTAAAGACCAAGGTCCTCACCTCTATCCGTATGGAGCCCATCGGCGAGTACTTCTCCAAGGCCAAGGCACTCGAATATCTCGAGGCAGGCTATGTTGTCATCATCGGTGGCGGCACCTCCAACCCATATTTCTCCACCGACAGCGCCTCGGCTCTGCGCGGCGTGGAGATTGAGGCCGAAGTGCTCCTGAAGGGTACCCGTGTGGATGGCATCTATACCGCCGACCCCGAGAAGGACCCCACAGCCACCAAGTTCGACGAGATCACCTTTGACGAAGTTTATGGCCGTGGCCTGAAGATTATGGACCTTACGGCCTTCACCCTCTGCAAGGAGAACAACCTCTCCATCATCGTCTTCGATATGGACACCGAGGGCAATCTCCAGAAGGTGCTTGAGGGCGAGAAAAACGGCACTCTCGTACACAACTAACCAGGATGAAGAGGCTGCTTGCCATAGTATCCCTCATTGTCATCTCGCTTGCCGCACACGGGCAGGAGGACCCATATGCGCGCATCACCAAGGGCGACACCCTCCCCTCCTTTGAGGTGGTGATGATGGATGGTACCACCCTCCGCACGGCCGACCTTGAGGGCAAGGTTGTGTGGATAACCCTCTGGGCAAGCTGGTGTCCCTCGTGCCGCAAGGAGTTCAAGAGGTTGGCGCAGAGCGAGGAGTTCGCCCAACTGCTCGAAAGCGAGGAGTTTGTATTCCTTCCCATTGCTCGCGAGGAGAATGTTGCGACAGTCGCAGCGTGGCTCAAAGAGAGAGGCTACAGGTTTATCTCGGGTGTGGACCCCACAAGGGCCATATATGACCTCTTTGCCGAGCAGGACATACCTCGCAACATCATCGTTGGTAGCGACGGAGTGGTTCTGCACCACAGCAGCACCTACTCCAAAAAGGGGCTCAAAGAGATGATTGACAGTGTGAAAAAGATGTTAAACTAAAATATAGAAATCGCTATGAATGACGACAAATTATTGATTCTGGAGATGGCCGAGGAGAAGATGGCCAAAGCTATCCACCACCTCGAAGAGGCTCTCCTGAGCGTTCGCGCAGGTAAGGCCAGCCAGCACGTTTTGAGGGGCATTATGGTTGAGTACTACGGTGCTGCCACCCCCGTTGAGCAGGTTGCAAGTGTCAATGTACCCGACGCCAAGACCATCCTCATCCAGCCTTGGGACAAAAATATGATTGGCCCCATCGAGAAGGCTATCCTGGTGAGCAACATCGGTCTTACCCCCTCGAACAACGGTGAGCACATCCGCCTGACCATCCCCGCCCTCACCGAGGAGCGCCGTAAAGAGCTCGTTAAGCAGGTACGCGGCTACGCCGAGACCGGCAAGGTGAGCCTCCGCAACGCCCGTCGTGATGCTGTGGATGCCTTCAAGAAGGCCCAGAAGGACGGTATGCCCGAAGATGTGGCAAAGGATGGTGAGAACGACGCACAGAAACTCATCGACCGCTACACCAAGAAGCTCGACGAGCTTGTAGCTGCCAAAGAGAAAGAGATTATGACTGTATAGTTATCCAGTCTGTCAAACACGCAAAAAGCCCCGCCAAAGTGCGGGGCTTTTTAGTGCCGGAACGGCGCTTCTGTGATAGGTTTCCATTGAAAGGTAAAAACGCAGAGAATCGGATGAGTTCAAGACGCACAAGAAAGCGGGACCGCAGTTTGCTGACGCAAATGAGGGTGCCAGAATGGCACTTCTATTAAGGTGGTGCTAA
>JAZQZA010000090.1:0-5335 GCA_045633765.1 Tidjanibacter sp.
CAAAGATTCTATAATTTTTTTTTGCCCAAAAGTTGGAGTAAACGCAAATTTGGCGTAAATTTGGGACGCAATGTGCTCCTTAAGCATTTTTGTATATCAATTTTTTACGCTACAAACTTAATATTAAAAATAGAAATGAAAAACACTATTATCAAAATCGTTCTTGCAATCGTTATGGTTGGCGCCGCTTACTATCTCTATGATAGCATTATGTCGCCCGTACGCTTTGACGACACCCGCCTGGCTCGTGAGAAAGCCGTTATCGAGCGCGTTGTTGACATCCGTGCTGCACAGCGTGGTTACAAACAGGTGAATGGCCAGTACACCGGCTCGTTCGACACCCTCATCAATTTTGTACTCACCGCCGAGATGCAGTTTGAGCGTCAGCTCGTATCGTCGGACGACTCCGTAGGTCTTGCAAAACTCAAAAAAGCAAAGAAGAAAAATGTTGAGCAGTTCACCGTTAAGGCTATCGACACCCTCTTCGGCGCAAAGAAACTCACCCCCGCACAGGTTGAGGAGCTCCGCTATATCCCCTTCTCGGAGAACTCAGCAAATGGCCAGAAAGTTGAGTTCACTCTGGGTGCAAACAAGGTTGAGGTTGGTAATGTAAGCGTTCCCGTATTTGAGGCTAAGGCTCACTACAAAACCTTCCTCGCAGATCAGGATATTCAGTTGCTCGTAAACCTCATTGATGAGCAGGAGAATACTCTCCACCGTTTCCCCGGTATCAAGTGTGGCGATCTGAACCAAGCAACCAACGATGCAGGTAACTGGGAGTAATAATAGCACTTCAACCACTTCAAGATTGTCCATTCGCATCCCGAGTGGACAATCTTTGCATAGTGAGGAACTCGATGCAATGGCTGCAGCCAAACGTGTGGAGCTGATTCTTTGTGGCCCTGTGGTTACCACCTACCCCAAGAAGCTGGAGGACGAGATAGACTTCGAGGCTATGCTCTCCACTCACGGCATCGCCCTCACGCAGGAGTCGGCCATCGTTCGCTTTGGAGATAGCCGCAATGTAGGCTACGCAGCAAGGATTGAAAAATCCCTTGCAGAATTAATCAACGCCGAGAGAGAAAAGGGTAAGGAGATAACCATCACCTCGCCACTTGAGGTGTGCGTTAAGAGGGCCATTGTCGCCACCAAGAGGAGTAAAAACCTCTTCCTGCACCTTGAGGACGAGGTTGCCTATGTGGCTTTTGCAGAGGATATGCACATTCGCTACGCGGAGATTGTCCCCACGGCCAACCAGAGTGAGCTGGTCAATCTGCTGGCGCTGCTGAATAAAGATTTCGACCTGAAGAAGGCGCAGTTCACCCTCTCGGGAGGAGATGCACAGAAGTACCTTAAGTGCCTGAAGAGCTACTTCCGACGAGTGGAATTTATGAAATAACAGCCAAGATATATGCGAATCATTAGCGGAAAATATCGCGGTAGGACCATCACCCCACCCCGCAACCTGAGGGCTCGCCCCACGACGGACTTCGCCAAGGAGAACCTCTTTAATGTGCTCGGCAACCTCGTGGATTTCGAGGATGTGGATGTTCTGGACCTCTTTTCGGGCACAGGCTCCATCAGCTATGAGTTTGCGTCGAGGGGAGCCAGGAGTGTTACGAGCGTGGAGGTAAATTCGGTGCACAACGCCTTCATCCGCAAGACTGCCAAGGAGCTCGGTTTTACAACCCTCTACGCCACTCACGCCAATGTTTTCCTCTACCTGAAGAGCTGCAACAAGCAGTTTGATCTGATTTTTTCGGATGCGCCCTACGATTTGGAGGGCAGCGAGGAGGTCATCGAGCTGGTCCTGGGCAGAGATTTGCTGCGAGAGGATGGTATTTTGATTTTTGAACACTCCAAGGACAAAAAGTTCGACGAACATCCTAATTTTTGGCAATCAAGAAGTTACGGAAGTGTGCAGTTTTCTTTCTTCAAAAAAGCATAAAAAAATGTAAAAAAAGTGCTCCAATAATTTGCAGATACAAAAATTTGTACTACTTTTGTACCGCAATCAGAAACACGGTGTGGTAGTTCAGCTGGTTAGAATGCCTGCCTGTCACGCAGGAGGTCGCGAGTTCGAGTCTCGTCCATACCGCAAAAACAAACGGAAGTCTTTTGACTTCCGTTTGTTTTTTATGTCTGGTAGTGATGTCGAACTCGCGACCGACTAAGCCTCCCCTATCAAGGGGAGGTTTGGAGGGGTTGTCTATATTTGCGGCCCGCCGCAAGGCGGGCTCGAGTCTCGTCCATACCGCAAAACAAAACGGATACCTACGAGGTATCCGTTTTTGTTTTATGTAGATTGCAGGTACAGAACTCGCGACCTCCGAAGCATATATATTATATAGTATCTCGGCGAAGGAGGATTTGACTATTTGGCTGCAATTTCTTATATTTGTAAAAATCTTCAGTTCAATATGAAATTCAGAACCTTGTGGATGGCCTTTTTGGCCTTCGCCCTCGCTTCGTGCGAGAGATATATCAGCTACACCGACACCATAGCCATCAATGGCGTTGAGCTTTTCTATGCGGCCGAGGGAAAGGGTAAGCCCGTAATCCTGCTCCACGGCAACGGCGGCAGCCACAACGACCTCGAAACAACCACCCGACAGCTCGCACAGGCCGGCTACAGAGTCTATGCGCTCGACTCGCGAGGTCAGGGCTCCAACGCTCCGCTTGAGGAGTACCACTATAAGGATATGGCCGAGGATGTCTATAAGTTCATTGAGGCCAAGGGGCTCAAGAGGCCTGCGGTGTTTGGATTTAGCGACGGAGGAATCATTGCACTCCAGCTTGAAGTGCTCCACCCCGGCACGCTGGGCGCTATTGCTACGGGCGGCGCCAACATCTTCGTTGGTGGCGCTTTGGTGCCCGAATTCGAGGCCGAATTCTTCGCACAGGAGAATCCCAACCCTCTGAATATTATGATGATGAACGAGCCCACAATGAGCCCAAGCGATATGCAGACCATCGGCTGTCCCGCACTCATAATGGCTGGCGACGGCGACCTTATCCGTGAGGAGCACACAAGGCTCATCGGTGACAATATCCCCAAGGGAGAGGTCATCATCGTGCCCAATGCCGACCACGGCTCCTACATCTACCACTCCACCCGAGTAGGCAATCTGCTACTGGATTTCTTCGAAAGAATCGGCTATTAGACTACAATTTTCCACTTAACGCACCATTAGGCGAGCGTTGTTCACAAGCCATTTATCTCTCTTTGCAGGGCAGCAAGGAAGCGTCCGGCGTGTGCGCCATCCATCTGGGTGTGATGGAACTGAAATGAGAGAGTCAAATAGTAGCGGAAAAAACGCCTCTTGTAACGGCCCCAGATGATGAAAGGGTTGTTGAAAATGCCGCTATTCATACCCACAGCACCGTCAATATCGGTGTCGATGATTGCGGAGGTGCCAATAACCATACTCTCCTCTGACAAATCCCTATCCTGACAAGTGTCTGCAACCTCAGATGTGTAGAGTAAGTAGTGCTTGTTAAACTCCTGCAAATCGTCATTGAAAAGGATGTCGCACGAACTAACCTCTCCGCTCTTGTTCTTAACTATTGTATTCACCGCAATAGTGTCATACTTAATGAGCTCCGAGCCCACGGGTAGCATATAGAACTCCTTGATGGGCGCAGCAGCCTTACCTATGCACCAATCAAGCAACATATTAAATTTCAACCTCCTCCTCTTGCTAAACTTCACAAGTCTAGTAACATCAAGGGTCTTAATGAAAGTTACCATTGGATTGGGAGCCTTCATCCAAAATTCGTATGCAAACGCACGCGTCGTCTGCTTTGGATCAACAGAATGTGCCATAAAAATTGCTAAATATTTGTGTAAAATGGGCGCAAAGATAAATAATTTTTTTAATACTCGCCCAACCAATATGTAATATCGGGGTTTGTGATTATTACAGTATTTCCAATCCGCATCGGTTTAACTCTCGCAATCAGCAGCTAATCAGCGCATTATTCCTTGCTGCGAATCGGGTAACGAATGACGGTGCGCAGCTTCTCGAGCGAGGTTTTGCGGACATCGGAGAGATAGATTTCGTGGTGAAGACGCTTTTCAGACAAATCATCCTTGTAGCCATTCTGCTCCACCCACTCCTGCATACGTGCCACACTTATCGGCTCGTTGTCGTAGGGGCCCGTATGCATCATCTGCACACACAATCCCTCATTGATGGTGAGAAACTCAACCCTCGAGCAGTCAATCTTTTTCTTCTTGGTGGCTACCGAAACCGCCCACTCAAAGTCCTTACGGGTGATGAAGTCAGGAAGTCGTATGACAGAGATCCACGAGAAAAGCTCCTTATGTGCCAAATCGACACCGCAAATGCCCTCCTGCCACCAGAAACCCTCCAATGGGGGCACAACATAGTCGTAGAAACCCTCGATGCGGTGGTCGGTCTTGTAGCTCATCTTGAGGGTATAAGCCACAGAGTAGAGCATTTCTATAGCCCTCTTGTACTCACCGCCCTCCTCATTGGGGTCACCCTTACCTCTCACAGCCAGATAGTTCGCCTCGGGCACCTCCACCACCTGCGGCTCAGCCCCGGGCATATAAAACTCCTTATACTCCTTCTTGAAATCAAATGCCATAATCTCAATCCATAAATAACACCAACACAAAGATAACACCTATTATATAATAGCACAATACCCGCAGCTGCCAAAACAAAAGCCTCCCCTACGAAAGGGGAGGTTTGGAGGGGTGCTCGTATAAATCAATGGCGGCTCATAGCCGGCTCTTTAAGTCAGGTCTGGATCTGGCTTTTTTATACAACAAAAAAGCCAGATCTTTGCAGACCTGGCTTAAAGAGGCGGCTACCTACTCTCCCACAACTAAATGCAGTACCATGGGCGTTAGCGAGCTTAACTTCTCTGTTCGGAATGGGAAGAGGTGGGACCTCGCTGCTATTACCACCTTAATCTCTTCTTAACACTAAGATTAAGAGTATTTCGCGTTCATCAACACTAAGGAATGAGAAAAAGCTTTTCGAATAAAGCCTATCGGGTAATTAGTACTACTCGGCTTTGATATCACTATCTTTACACCTGTAGCCTATCAACGTAGTAGTCTCCTACGACCCTCAAGGGAAATCTTATCTTGGGATTGGCTTCGTGCTTAGATGCTTTCAGCACTTATCCTCACCGAACGTAGTTACTCGGCAGTACACCTTGGCGGCATAACCGATACACCAGAGGTTCGTCCAACTCGGTCCTCTCGTACTAAAGTCAGGTTCCCTCAAATTTCCAACGCCCACAACAGATAGAGACCGAACTGTCTCACGACGTTCTGAACCCAGCTCGCGTGCCACTT
>JAZQZA010000091.1:0-7052 GCA_045633765.1 Tidjanibacter sp.
CAGCGAGGTGTCGCTTGCTATCGGTAAGGGCGGCCTGAATATTCGCCTTGCTACGATGCTCACCGGCTATGATATTGATGTCTTCCGCGATGCCGAGGAGGAGGATGTGGACCTTGATGAATTCAACGACGAGATTGAGCAGTGGATTATCGACACCTTCAAGCGCATCGGTTGCGACACCGCCAAGAGCGTTCTGGAGCTGTCGAACGAGGAGCTCGCCAAGCGCACCGACCTCGAGGAGGAGACTATTGAGGAGGTTGTGAAGATTCTTCGCGCCGAGTTCGAGTAGTTTTTCATTTTTAGGGGTGATTTCGGCGTTATGCTTGTGCTCGAAATCCTCATTTACCCTTGTAAACTGCGGTTTTTCGCACTGCGCAAGCCTTGAAATCCCCGCCTAAAAAGTGAAAAATTGCGTGGTGCGGTGCGGCACAAAAATCCCACCCTAATCTCCCTAATGGGGTAGCGCAAAGTGCAGCGATACGCAGTATCGCATAAAAATTTTTTGCGGAGCTTTTTGTGTCAGAGTGACACTTTTGTTAGGGTGGCTCCGAAGCAAGGCGGTAGGAAGAACTGCAACTTTCGGTTACACGAAAAGTTTTTGGTGCAGCTTTTTACAAAAAGCTGCGAAGAAAAAGGAAAGAAAAATTAGTAAAAACAGAAAAAATAGAGCAAATGGAGAAGAAACTGAGACTCGTACAGGTTGCAAGAGAGTTCAAGGTTGGTCTGGGCACCATTACCGAATTTCTCGAGAAGAAAGGAATCAAGGATGTAGCACCCAACACGCTTGTTGAGAGCGATGTCTATGCCCTTCTGGAGAAGGAGTTCGGTGGCAATCATCTCGGCGGCGAGAGGGCCAATGTGCGTGAGCGTATGAACCTCAAGCAGGAGAGTGTGTCGCTGGGCGACCGCAAGGAGAGCGCCGTGGAGGAGAAGGAGGTTGTTGTGAAGAACAGCAGCTTCATCCGCACCGAGGTACCCACACCCAAAGTGTTGGGTAAGATTGACTTGGAGCCCAAGAAGGAGCCCAAAGAGGTGGCTCCTGCTCCCGAGGAGAAGATTGTTAAGGAGGAGCCCAAGGTGGAGGCACCCAAGAGCGAGCAACCCGCTCCTGTGGCACCCGCCGTGGCTAAAGAGAAGGTGGCAGAGAGGCCCGCAGAGGCTCCCAAGAAGGAGGAGAAGTCCGCCCCTGCACCCAAGAAGGAGGAGAAACCCGCACCCAAGCAGGAGGCTCCCAAGAAACCCGAGGTCCCCGTTGCCGACAGCGAGGCCCAGATGAAGACTTACGATGAGCGCTTGGCCGAGAGTGGCGATGTTTTCCGCTTGGAGAACAACAGCCTTTCGGGCCCCAAGGTGCTCGGTAAGATTGATGTTGAGAGTCTGCGTAAGAACTCCGAGCCCTCGCACCGCGAGAAACGCAAACGCATCAAGGAGAATAAGGTGGATGTCACCAAGCCCCAGCAGGGCGGTGGCAAACCCCAGCAGGGCGGCCAGCAGGGGCAGCCTATGTCCAAGAAGGATAAGAAGAATAAGCAGAAGAATGCACCCAAGCCCGTTGTTCGCCCCGAGGTGAGCGATGAGGAGGTGCAGAAGCAGATTAAGGATACCCTTGCAAGGCTCACCGCCAAGGGCGCCAAGAGCAAGGGCTCCGTACACCGCAAGGAGAAGCGTCAGGCTGTGGCCGAGCGTATGGAGGCTGAGTTTGAGCAGTCGATGAACGAGAGCAAGATTCTCAAACTCACAGAGTTTGTGACCGTGAGCGACCTGGCAACGATGATGAATGTGGGCGTTACGGATGTCATCACAACCTGTATGAACCTGGGCCTTATGGTCTCCATCAACCAGCGACTCGACGCCGAGGCTCTGGTGATTGTTGCCGAGGAGTATGGCTTCAAGGTGGAGTTTGTGAGCGTGGAGATTCAGGAGGCCATTGAGGATGTTGCCGACAGCGACGAGGACCTCGTGGCTCGTCCCCCCATTGTGACCGTTATGGGCCACGTGGACCACGGTAAGACTTCGCTTCTGGACAACATCCGCAAGACCAATGTTATTGCCGGTGAGGCGGGCGGTATCACCCAGCACATCGGCGCCTACAGCGTGCAGCTCGATGGCAAGACCATCACCTTCCTCGACACCCCCGGTCACGAGGCCTTTACGGCGATGCGTGCTCGTGGTGCACAGGTTACCGATGTGGCCATCATCATCGTAGCGGCCGACGATAAGGTTATGCCCCAGACCGTGGAGGCTATTAACCACGCAGTGGCCGCAGGCGTTCCTATGGTCTTCGCAATCAATAAGATTGATAAGCCCTCTGCCAACCCCGACGCTATCAAGGAGCAGCTGGCAAATATGAACTACCTCGTGGAGGATTGGGGCGGTAAGTACCAGTCGCAGGAGATCTCCGCAAAGCAGGGTATCAACCTCGACAAACTCTTGGAGAAGGTGCTCCTGGAGGCCGAGCTCCTCGATTTGAAGGCCAACCCCAACAAGAAGGCTGTGGGTACGGTTATCGAGTCGTCGCTCGACAAGGGCCGTGGCTATGTTGCCACCGTGTTGGTTGAGAGCGGCACCCTCCGCACCGGTGATGTTATCCTCTCGGGTACCCACACAGGTCGTGTGAAGGCTATGTTTAACGAGCACGGCAAGAAGATTGCCGAGGCGGGTCCCGCAACCCCCGTGCTGGTGCTCGGTCTTAATGGTGCGCCCCAGGCAGGTGATAAGTTCAATGTTATGGACGACGACAGGAGCGCACGCGAGATTGCCACCAAGCGTGAGCAGTTGCAGCGTATTCAGGGTATCAAGACCCAGAAGCACGTAACCCTCGACGAGATTGGTCGCCGTATCGCTATCGGCAACTTCAAGGAGCTGAATATCATCGTGAAGGGTGATGTGGATGGCTCGATTGAGGCTATGACCGACTCGCTCCTCAAGCTCTCCACCGAGACCGTACAGGTGAATGTTATCCACAAGGCTGTGGGCCAGATTACCGAGGGCGATGTGCTCCTCGCTGCTGCCTCCAATGCCGTTATTGTGGGCTTCCAGGTGCGCCCCTCGGCAGGTGCTCGTAAGCTCGCCGAGAATGAGGCTATCGAGATTCGTATGTACTCCATCATCTACGACGCCATCAACGACATCAAGGATGCAATCGAGGGTATGTTGGAGCCCGAGATGAAGGAGGAGATTATGGGTACCGTAGAGGTGCTTGAGACCTTCAAGATTAGCAAGGTGGGCACCATCGCCGGTGGTATTGTGCGTGAGGGTAAGATTACCCGCACCTCGCCCATCCGCGTCATCCGCGACGGTATTGTTATCTACACCGGCCGTCTTGGCTCGCTCAAGCGCTTCAAGGACGACGCAAAGGAGGTAACCCTCAATATGGAGTGTGGTCTTAATATTGAGTCCTACAACGATATTAAGGTGGGTGATATTATTGAGTCCTACGACCAGGTAGAAGTTAAAAAGAAGTAAAAAACGCATAGAATTGACGACTTTGTCGTTGCACTGCGATAAACTCCCTCCTCATTTACGGTTAGTAAACTGCGGAGGGAGTTTTCTTGTGCGCCTAAAATTCGCCTAATTCTCTGCATTTTTTTGGTCTAAAGTCTAAAGTCTAAGGTCTAAGGTCTAAGGTCTAAGGTCTAAAGTCTAACCGACCTAAGTCCTTAAAGTCCCTAATCTCCCTAACCTCCCTAACCTCCCTAACCTCCCATCCCTGTGATTATTAAATTTTGCGAAATAATTTGCAACTCGTGCAACAAAGTCGTACCTTCGTGTGTCTAATAAAGTAGAGCGGGCGGATGGCTCGTCGCTTGATAGGCACTAAAAACATTGAAAACTACAATATTAATTTCTAAATCCCAATGACTATGAAAAGAAACATTTTTACTATGATGGTGGCGGCCCTCGTGTCGCTGTTTGCACTCACCTCGTGTGAGAAGGAGCCAGCAGAGCTTATCGTTGGCAAGTGGACTATGATTGAAATGTGTGTTAGTTATGACGGTATAACGCTTAATCTTAATCCCTCAGAGATGGGTATGAATGTTAGCTATACTTTCAAGGCCGACGGCACAGGCTACGCTTATGAATCTGATGCATATGAGAGTGCGGAGGCTACTTTTACCTATATGATCCTCACAAGTGGCGATAAGCAGATTTTGAGTATGACGGTTGATGGCGAAACATCCAAGTTCGACATCCTGACCCTCGACGATGACAACCTCGTTCTATACAATGAACAGACTGAGGATGCCGGAATAATCAGTGGGAAGATGACCTTCATCCGCTCGTAGCAGAGTGTGCTACAAACCCCAAGGGCCGACCGCTTTAGGTCGGCCCTTTTTTTGGCGTTCAGCTTCATTGCTCTAAAAAGAAGTGCTTAATTCAAAAATATTAGAGGGGTAGGTAAATTAGGGAAATTAGGGAATATAAGGACTTTAAGGTCTTTAATGTCCTTAATGTCTTTAAGGAAAACTCCCATTACTCTCATTTCTCCCAATTTTCCATTTTCAACTTTCAACTTTCAACTTTAATCGGTATCTTTGCCGCCCTAACAAGTAAGTAGTAATTATTATGTGGATTTGGCTTGCGCTAATTTCGTCGGTGTTGCTTGGCTTCTATGATGTTGCCAAGAAACGCTCTGTGGAGGGTAATGCGGTGCTCCCCGTACTGACGGTGGCCACCTCAATTTCGGCCATCTTTTTCCTTCCCGTAATCCTCTCTTCGGAACTCTCCTTGGGGTGGTTTTCGGAGGGCAGTTACTTCTATGCGGTGCCCATTCCGCTGGAACAGCACCTTCTGATTTTCACCAAGGCGGTCATTGTGGCAGCCACATGGTTGTTTGGTTATCTGGCAGTTAAGCACCTTCCTCTCACCATCGTTTCGCCCATCTATGCCCTGCGCCCCGTGTTGGTGCTTCTGGGCTCGATTTTCATCTTTGGCGAGAGGCTCAATGAGTTCCAGTGGGCGGGTGTTGTTGCGGCCTTTTTCGGCTTCTTCCTGATGAACCGCTCGAGCCATAAGGAGGGCATAAAATTCACCAAAAACAGGGGTATTTTGTATCTTATGTTGGCGGTGCTTTTGGGTGTGGGTAGTGCCTTCTGCGATAAGATTCTGATGAAGGGAATCCAGCCTGCCTCGGTGCAGGCGTGGTGTGGCCTCTATGTTGCTCTGCTCTACGGAGTTCTGACGATGATTATCTGGTGGCCCAAGCGCAGGGAGGATAAGTTTTCGTGGCGCTGGAGCATTGTGCTCATCTCCCTCTTCCTCTCCATTGCCGACTTCTGCTACTTCAATGCGCTGGCAGGCGAGGGCGCGCTCCTGGCGGTCATCTCGCTTATGCGTCGCGGCTCGGTTATTGTGTCCTTCACGCTGGGTGCAATCTTCTTTAGGGAGCGCAACATCAAGTCGAAGGCTCTGGCCCTCGTTGTGGTGCTTGTGGGCCTGTGTCTGTTGTTGCACGGCAGCTTGGTATAGACGGCTTTGTGTCGTTGTTGAGGGCTCCTTCGGGAGCCTTTTTTTGTTTTATTACTCCTTTGGAGTAAGAATTATACCTTGCGACTTTCCGTTTCGGGAAATTTTTTGTATATTTGTGGATTAAACATTTTGAGCTATGTCAGAACAAGATAAAATATTAAACGATATAACCTCAAGGGAGTATGAGTACGGTTTTGTGACCGACATCGAAACCCACACTCTGCCCAAGGGTTTAAGCGAGGATATTGTGCGCCAAATCTCGGCCCTTAAGGGGGAGCCCGAGTGGATGCTCGAATACCGCCTCGAGGCCTACCGCAAGTGGCTCACTATGCCTCTGCCCGAGTGGGCCCATCTCCGCATTCCCCCCATCGATTTCCAGGACATCATCTACTTCGCCGCCCCCAAGAAGGAGGCAGACAAAAAGTCTATGGATGAGGTGGATCCCAAGTTGCGTGAAACCTTCGATAAGCTCGGCATTCCACTCGAGGAGCAGATGGCTCTGGCGGGTGTGGCTGTCGATGCCGTTATGGACTCGGTGTCCGTCAAGACCACCTTCCGCGAGACTCTGGCCGAGAAGGGCATCATCTTCTGCTCTATGAGCGAGGCCATCAAGGAGTATCCCGAGCTTGTGAGGAAGTACCTTGGCTCGGTGGTGCCCGTGAGCGACAACTTCTACTCGGCGCTCAATGCTGCGGTCTTCTCCGATGGCTCCTTCTGCTACATCCCCAAGGGTGTGCGTTGCCCTATGGAGCTCTCGACCTACTTCCGCATCAATGCGGCGGGTACGGGACAGTTTGAGCGCACGCTGATTGTGGCCGATGAGGGTGCCTATGTGAGCTACCTGGAGGGTTGCACCGCGCCTATGCGTGATGAGAACCAGCTCCACGCCGCCGTTGTGGAGATTATCGTGGAGAAGGACGCCGAGGTGAAGTACTCCACTGTGCAGAACTGGTATCCCGGTGACGCCGAGGGCAAGGGCGGTATCTACAACTTTGTGACCAAGAGGGGCATCTGTCGTGGCGATAACGCAAGGCTCTCGTGGACACAGGTCGAGACAGGCTCGGCCATCACCTGGAAATATCCCTCGTGCATCCTCAAGGGCGACAACTCCGTGGGCGAGTTCTACTCGGTGGCCCTCACAAATAACTACCAGCAGGCCGACACGGGTACGAAGATGATACACATTGGCCGCAATACCCGCTCGCGCATCGTGTCGAAGGGTATCTCGGCCGGCAGGAGCGAGAATAGCTACCGAGGACTTGTGAAGGTTGTGCCCGCCGCCGAGGGTGCGAGGAACTACTCGCAGTGTGACTCGCTGCTGATTGGCGACAAGTGTGGCGCCCACACCTTCCCCTATATCGACTGCCAGAACACCTCGGCTATCGTGGAGCACGAGGCTACCACCTCCAAGATTTCCGACGACCAGCTCTTCTACTGCAACCAGAGGGGCATCGCTACGGAGGAGGCTGTGGGACTCATCGTGAACGGCTATGCCAAGGAGGTCCTGGACAAGTTGCCTATGGAGTTTGCGGTGGAGGCGCAGAAGTTACTCTCCATTTCGCTTGAGGGCTCCGTGGGATAAC
>JAZQZA010000092.1:0-15911 GCA_045633765.1 Tidjanibacter sp.
TTGAGCGTGGCCGATATGCTTGCCGATGTTATCGAGCGCGTACACAACTACCGTGAGATTTCGTCGCAGTTCTTGTTTGGTCCCAAACAGAAGTAAAAACGCATATAGCGGGTGAATTTTTCACCGCTCTTCGATAGGCGAGTTCCTCATTTGCGCCAGCAAACTGCGGACTCGCCTTCTCATTTCGCACAAAATTCCCCTCGCGATATGCACTCGCCGTTCTTTCAAGGGAAAGGCTGTCAGGAGTACCACCAACACTCGGAGTGGCCGGAGCCACCCCTCACTCGGAGTGCCCGAAGGCACCTCGCCTTCTCGTTTGGCACAAAAATCCCTCCGCTCTCTGCGTTTTTTTGTTTCAAGGGAAAACGGTCTGGAGCACCACCCTCACTCGCTGGCACCGTTGTGCCCTCCGCTCTCTGCGTTTTTTTGTTTCAAGGGTAAGGTCTTGCATTCATCCTGCCAGATTGGTTTTTATGGTGGGGCGGGGAAATTACTTGCTTATGGGAGCTATGCGAGTCTGAAGCCCTTAAAGTCACCAAACTCCCTAAACTTTCAACTTTCAACTTTCAACTCTCAACTTTTTTCCATATTTTTGTGTTATGGAAAGGATTGATTTGGTCTATCTGTGGGTCGATGGCAACGACCCGGAGTGGCAGCAGCAGAAGGAGAGGGCCTTGGCCGAGTGTGGCCGTGGGCTCAATAGTCAGGCTGTAGCCAAGGGGCGCTTTGTGGAGAGCGATGAGCTGAAATATTCGCTTCGCTCGGTGGAGAAGTATGCCCCGTGGATTGACCGCATATTCATCCTTACGGCCGACCAAAAGCCCGTGTGGCTCAATGAGCAACATCCCAAAATACGACTCATCTCACACCGAGATTTTATCCCCTCGGAGTATCTTCCCACCTTCAATTCGAGTGCAATCGAGATGAGTATTGCCCTCATCGAGGAGTTGGGCGAGAGGTTTATCTTCGCCAACGATGATATGTTCTTCCTCAAGGCTGTGGAGCCCTCGTTTTTTTATAATGCCGAGGGGTTGCCCATTGCCCGTTTTGCCCACCATATATCGACCAAACGAAGTCTTTATATGGATAAGGTGCGAAAGGGGCAAAGGCTTGTGGCAGAGAGTTTTGGTAAGCGCTACGACCATCAGCCCCACCACAATTTCGATGCCTACCTCAAGAGTGATGTGAGAGGCTGCTTGGACCACTTTGCCGAGGAGGCCGAGGCTACCCGTTCCCATCGCTTCCGCACCGAGGAGGAGTTCCACCGCAGCGCGTGGCTCTACTACGCCTTGGCGCAGGGTAGGGCTGAAGAGAAGATTGTGGACCACTATAGCGCAGCGAGCAGTTGGGGCGAGAGGGTGAGTTGTTGGTTGAAGGGGCAGTATTGCACCGATTCCAAGGAGGTGGGACTGCATCGAGGCAGGCTTGCCCGAAGGGTTAGGCGCTACAATCCCATGCTCCTGTGCCTGAATGATACGGAGCGCACAACCGACACCCAGCGAGAGGAGATGCGGATATTTTTGGAGGGGCTTTTCCCCGAGAAGAGTAGTTTTGAGAAATAGCAGAAAAATAGGATAGTTACTATGGCAAAAGTTAAGAAGGCATACTATTGTAAGGAGTGCGGAAATGAGGCTCCCAAATGGTTTGGTCAGTGTCCTGCGTGTGGTGCGTGGGGTAGCTGTTCGGAGGAGGTTGTGGCCCGAGTGGGCGAGAGCAACCTCAAGCGTTCGGGCGAGAGCCGTCCGCAGAGGGTGGCCGAGATTGCCGATGCCGACCATCAGCGCATTGCTCTCTCCAGCCCCGAGGTTAATAGGGTGTTGGGCGGAGGACTCGTCAGGGGGTCGATGGTGTTGCTCGGCGGCGAGCCCGGAATCGGCAAATCGACCTTGAGCCTTCAGATTGCTTTGGCCAGCGAGGGTATCAAGACGCTCTATGTTAGCGGTGAGGAGTCGGCCTCGCAGATTAAGATGAGGGCCGCGCGTCTTGGGGCTGTGAGCGAGGAGTGCTACATCTACCCCGAAACCCTCCTTGAAAACATCTTGAGCTATGTCGAGGAGATGAAGCCCGACTTGGTTGTAATAGACTCAATACAAACTATTTATAGCGACGCAATCGAATCCTCGGCGGGTAGTGTGTCGCAGATTCGAGAGTGTGCCACAAGGCTGCTGAAGATGGCCAAGGAGAGCGATACTTCGGTGCTGATTATCGGCCATATTACCAAGGATGGAGCCATCGCCGGCCCCAAGATTTTGGAACACATTGTCGATGTTGTGCTATCGTTTGAGGGTGACAATAATAATGTCTATCGTCTGCTGCGTGGTATCAAAAACAGGTTCGGTGCAACCTTTGAGATTGGTATCTTCGAGATGAGGGAGGAGGGCCTTGTGGAGGTCGCCAATCCCTCGGAGATTCTGCTCAGCCACCCCGAGGAGCCCCTCAGTGGAGTGGGTGTGGGTGCTGCGGTGGATGGTATTCGCCCCTATCTGATTGAGGTGCAGGCTCTTGTGAGCAATGCTGCATACGGCACACCACAGCGCTCGGCCACAGGCTACGACAACCGTAGGCTCAATATGCTCCTCGCTGTGCTTGAGAAGAGGGTGGGGATGAAGATGTTCCAGAAGGATGTCTTCTTGAACTTCGCAGGTGGTTTCAAGGTGCAGGATACGGGCCTCGATCTGGCCATTGTGGGAGCGGTTATCTCCTCCTATTTCGACAGGGCTATCGGCGAGGGTGTGTGTATGGCAGGTGAGATTGGACTCTCGGGAGAGGTGCGCCCCGCGCCCCGCACCGAGCAGAGGATTGCGGAGGCTGCGCGCCACGGTTTTCGAAAGGTGATTGTGAGTGGTTACCTTGCCGGTCGTGGTATGAAGCTCCCCGAAGGTGTGGAGGTTGTCTTCATCAACACGGTGTCGGAGCTGCCCAAGGCGATGTTCTAAAAGGCACATTCCATAACAAAGTTATGGGGAAGGGAAAAAATGTTGAAAATTTGTTAGCTGAATAGTTGTGAAAGATTTAGAGATTTGCATATATTTGCGGTGCCGAATGGCAACAAAATATGGAAATTCAAATTAAAATAGAGAATATGGCACTAAATCAACTCTTTAGGTTGAAGGATCAGTGTATTGTTACACTGAATATCGGTGTCGGATTCGTTGGCAAGAGAGGAGCATTCTGTGGATGAATGCCCCTTCTTTTTGTTATGGATGGCGGAAAAAGTAAAAAACAACCAAATAAACAATCATTTTTAACAATTAATCAATCAATTTTACAAACTAAAACACAAAAAGTATGAAGAGATTCTACACATTGGTTTTGTCGTTGTTTGTAGCCCTGGGCGCTATGGCACAGGTTACAACTTCGAGCATGAACGGTTTGGTGGTTGACAATAGCGGCGAGGTGCTCATCGGTGCCACCGTTATTGCTGTTCACACCCCCTCTGGTACGGAGTACGCAGTTACTACCAACACCAGCGGTCGTTTCAATATCAATGGTATGCGTACCGGTGGTCCTTACACCATCGAGGTATCGTACCTTGGTATGACCACCAAGCAGTACACCGACATCTACCTGAAACTTGGTGAGCCCACCGAGCTCAACGCCGAGTTGATTGCAGGTACCGAGATTGAGGCTATCTCGATTGTTAGCAGCAATGTATTTACTGCCAGCAAGACAGGTGCAGCCGACAACTTCTCGCTTGAGACCGTTGAGTCGATGCCTACCATCAACCGTAGTGTTTATGACATCGTGAAACTCACTCCTCAGGCTTCGGTTAGCAAGAACGGTGGTATGTCGTTCGCAGGTTCGAACAACCGCTACAACTCGTTCCAGATTGACGGTGCTGTTGCCAACGATACCTTTGGTCTTTCGGCCGACGGTACCAACGGTGCACAGGCAGGTGGTAACCCCGTATCGCTCGATGCTATCGAGGAGATTCAGGTAGTAGTTGCTCCCTTCGATGTTCGTCAGTCGGGCTTTACCGGTGGTGCTATCAACGCCATCACCAAGTCGGGTACCAACAAGATTAGAGGTTCGTTCTCGACCTACTACAACAACCAGGAGCTCATCGGTAGGAGCAACACCACCTACCTTGAGAAAGTTGGTAAGACCGAGCGTCTGAAATATGACACCCAGTATCAGGAGACCTACTCGTTCACCGTTGGCGGCCCCATCATCAAGAACAAACTCTTCTTGTTCGTAGCTGGTGAGTACTTCGGTAAATCCTACCCCAATGTTTACAGCCCCGAGAATGAGTCCTACCTCGATCCCGCAAAACAGAAACTCAGCAAGCCCGTTACCATCGGTGATCAGACCTATGAGTACCTGACTCCCGAGGTTGCTTCGGCTATGATTGAGCACTACAAGAATACCTACGGTGCAAACATCGAGGGCTTCAATGAGAGCTTCGATCCCCACCAGGTAAACAGCCGCTCGCTCAACGCTCTGGCTCGTTTGGACTGGAACATTAACAACAATAACAAACTGATGTTCCGCTATCAGTTTGCAGATTCCTACTCGGATAAGTATAGCTCGGGCTTCAGCACCTACTACTTCAACAACTCGGGCTATAAGATGAAAAACCGTACCAACACCTTCGTACTCGAGCTCAACTCGCGCATCTCGGACAATGTTTCCAACGAGTTCCGTGCTACCAGCGTATTCGTACGCGACAAGCGTGACATCGCCTACAAGGGTGCCAATATGTACATCCAGGACAAGATTACCGTAAACCTCGGTACCGAGTATTCGTCGGGTGCAAACGGTATGAACTCCGACAACTACACCATTTCGGATAACTTGTCGATCTACCTCGGCGACCACAACATTACCGTTGGTACTCACAACGAGATCTTCAAGTTCTCGAACATCTTCTTGCAGTACGCCTACGGTGGTTACACCTTCAAGTCGGTTGCTGACTTCTTCAACAACAACCCCTCGCAGTTCAACTACAAGTATGCCGATCCCGAGCTCACCGGTGGTGAGAGCGTATGGGCTGCTACTACTTGGGCTGCACAGTTTGGTCTTTATGCACAGGATGAGTGGAAGCCCAACGACAGGCTCACCCTTACTGCTGGTGTTCGTGCCGATGTTCCTATGCTTCTGAACGCACCTACTGCTAACCCCACCTTCAACGAGAGCAAATATGCTACCGAGAACAACGAGTATGTTGGTACTACTCCCAAGGCTCAGATTCTCTGGTCGCCCCGTGTAGGTTTCCGCTACTGGGCAGATGAGGATCACACCCTGCTTATCCGTGGTGGTGCTGGTCTGTTCACTGGTCGTGTTCCCTTCGTATGGATCTCGAACGCTTACAACAATACCGGTATGGAGTCGAAGTCGATTACCATCAACAATCCTTTGACCGTTGTTGGCGATGGCTTCCAGTTCACCAGCAATCCTTATGATATGGTTGCCGACGGTTCTATCAAGGCCGGCGACTCGGGTGCTACCATCAACACCCTGAACGAGAACTTCAAGTATCCCCAGGTATTCCGTGTGAACCTCGGTTTGGATAAGGAGTTCGAGGGTGGTTGGAAATTCACCGTTGACGCTCTCTTCTCGAAGACTCTCAATAACGTGTTCTTCAAGAACCTCGCAATCACCAGCAACAATGTTGTTTACGCTGTGAACAAAGATGTTGCTGCAACTGCTCCCTACTACACTATCGATAGCGGTAACTACTACGCAATCGTTGCTCTTGGTAACACCAACAAGGGTTACACCTACTCGATCAGCGGTAAGGTTGAGAAATCGTTCGACTTCGGTCTGAACTTGATGGCTGCCTACACCTACGGCCACTCCTACTCGCTCAACGACGGTACTTCGTCGGTAGCTTACTCCAACTGGAAGTACAACTACTCGATCGATACCAACTCGCCCGACGAGCTCAGCTACTCGCTCTTCGATCGTCCTCACAAAATCAACTTGATGGCTAACTACAGCACTCCTTACTACGCAGGTGGCCGTATGAAGACTTCGTTTGCTCTGACCTATGAGATCCAGAGCGGTCAGCGTTACTGCTACACTATGAAGGAGGATGTTGATTTCAACGGTGATGGCCAGAAGGGTAACTCGTTGATGTACATCCCCACCCAGGAGGAGATCGGTTTGATGAACTGGGCCGATGGTGCTACCAGCGCTGTTGCATTTGAGAAATACATCCGTGGTGACAAGTACCTCTCGAGCCACCGTGGCGAGTGGAGCACCCGCTATGCAGGTATCCA
This sequence comes from Tidjanibacter sp., assembly GCA_045633765.1. Classification (GTDB taxonomy): domain Bacteria; phylum Bacteroidota; class Bacteroidia; order Bacteroidales; family Rikenellaceae; genus Tidjanibacter. Next base: position 6,222 of record JAZQZA010000092.1, read on the forward strand.
GCCCTTCGACCACCAGATCGATTTGCACGTTGCTCAGGACTTCATCTACGACAAGGCTGAGGGCCGCAAAGTACAGGTTACCTTCGATGTGCTCAACTTTGCCAACCTTCTCAACCCCGCTTGGGGTGCATACTACAGCGGTACTTACAACTTGCCCGTACTCGCTGTTACCAACATCGCAGCTGATGCTGAGGGTAATGTTACTCCCACCTACAAGTACAACAACCCCAGCTTCACTCCTTCGGACTTCTCGTCGCGTTGGAGGTGCCAGCTTGGTCTGCGTGTAACCTTCTAATCTCGACAACTAAGAGATTTGCTTAAGTTTCGAGGCGGCTGCGGCCGCTATGGGCCACAGCCCCGCCTCGATTGAGTGTTGAAAAACAAATAACAGAATTATAAACTAATTATGAAGAAGATTTTTTCGATTTTTGGTGCCCTTCTGGCTGGTGCAATGATGTTCTCTTGCTCCAACCTGTATGAGGAGGAGATTACCTTCGGTACCGAGATTACGACAAGTGTGGAGTCTTTGGCACAGTTCGCAAAGGAGAATGCCGAGGCTCAGACTCTTGAGGTTACTGCCAACGGTGAGTGGATGGCAGTTGCACCCGCTTGGGTAGAGATCAGCCCCGCTTATGGTAGCAATGGTACTACTGTTGTTAGCGTAAGGGCTAAGGATAACTACGAGTTGGTAGAGAAAGACGGTGAGGTTGTTTCGGAGCTTGGTCCCAAGCGTTCGGCTACTGTTGTTTTCGCCGGCGAGCAGGATATGAAAGTTGCTGTTGATGCCGACAAAAACGGTGAGCAGGATGTTGATGAGGATGGTAACCTTGTTTGGGAGGTTGTTGATGTAACTTGCGAGGTTGCTATCTCGCAGGACGGCGACGCCAACAAGTGGGATCCCGCAGTTCCCCGCCCCGTTACTATGAAGTACTTCAACGAGGAGGCTTTTGTTGGTGACGGCTTTACCTATGTTCTTACTGGTAAGATTACCGAGGTTGCTAATACCGTTTATGGTAACTTCTACTTCGAGGATGAGACCGGTACCGCTTATGTTTACGGTCTGCTCACCCCCGCAGGCGAGGCTCAGAAACAGTGGGCTGCTGCCGGCTTGAAGGTGAACGATGTTATCACCGTTTACGGTGTTCGTGGCGAGTACAAGGGTGATCCCCAGATGTCGAATGCTACATATATGTCGCACGAGGAGGGTGAGGCAAGCCCCATCGTTGACGCTACTATCGCAGAGTTCTTGGCTGCCGAGAAGAGCGGTACCCAGTATCGCATCAGCGGTGCTGTTACCAACATTGCTAAAGCAGAGTATGGCAACATCTACATCAAAGACGCTACCGGTGAGGTATATGTATATGGTGTAGGCGCAAAGGGTGAGTTTGAGACTATGGGCGTTGAGGTTGGCGACATCGTTACCCTCATTTCGAACCGTGGCGAGTACAACGGTACTCCTCAGGCTGCTAACTCCACTCTTGAGAAGAAAGAGGATGTAACCGCAGTTGCTTCCGTTACCGACTTCCTCGCACTCGAGGAGAGCGGTGCTTACTATATGGTTAGCGGTACCGTTAGCGGTATGGCAGGTGCTGGCGAGTATGGTAACATCTACCTCAATGACGAGACCAGCAGCATCTATGTATATGGTCTGCTCTCTGGTTGGAAGGGTGCCAAGAAAGAGTTCCCCGCACTCGTTGAGGCTACCGGTCTGAAGGATGGCGACACTCTGACCATCATTGGCAAACGCACCTCCTACAACGATGTTCCCCAGGTAGGTAGCGCATTCTACTTCTCGCACGAGGCAGCTCAGGGTGGCGAGGAGCCCGAGCCTGAGCCTGAGATTACCTACATCACCATTGCAGAGGTTTTGGCTTCGACCGAGGCTTTCGCAAATGGCACTCACATTAAGGCTGTCGTTTCGTCGAGCAAGGAGCTTGGTAACCTTACCTCATTGAAGAATATCTATGTTCAGGATGCTACCGCTGCTATCGGTATGCGTTACAACAGCAACCACGAGTTCAACAAGGGCGACGAGCTCGATATCGACATCTCGGGTCTGAAAGTTAGCACCTACAATGGCGCAACCCAGCTCAGCGGTCTCGACAATGCCAAGACTACCGTTCTCTCGACCGGTAACGCTTTGGAGAGCAAAACCATCACCGTTGCAGAGCTTCTGAGCAACGCATACGAGAGCCAGTATGTGGCTATCGAGGGTGTTCAGGTTGTAGAGGCTGACCTTGCAAAGACTTGGGTAATGGATGGTGCTCACACCTCCATCAACATTGAGAACGCAGCAGGTGAGACCTTCGTAGTATTCACCTCGAAGTATGCTACCAATGGCACCGAGGTTGTTCCTCAGGGTTCCGGCGTACTCAAAGGTATTGCAAGCGTAAATAATGATGTATATCAGCTCATCCTCACCTCTACCGAGGACTATGCAGGTATGACTAACGCCCGCCTTGGCGAGCAGGGTGGCGAGGAGCCCGAGGGTGGTGTTCTTGCTTGGGGTTCGGATGACTTCGCAGCTATTCAGGCTGCTGCTGGCGCAGAGCTCAATGCTACCACTTTGGCAAATGTTGTTGCAACCGATGACCTCACCGTAAATGCTGACGGCCTTACCTATAAGGGTCTTGAGCTCATCCTTGGTGGTGGTAAGTTCAAATTCGGTCAGAACTACGGCGTTGCTTCGCAGGAGGGTGACAAACCCACCCGTATGCAGTTTGGTGGTACCGGTAACACTGCAAAACAGGTAGCCGTATTTGAGGTTCCCGCTGCAGGTACCCTCAAAATCGACGCTGTAAGCTCGTCGAAAGAGGAGGCTCGCAACCTGGTTGTAGCAATCGATGGCACTGAGGTTGGTCAGTACGCTACCGTTCTTCAGGGTCAGGAGGCAACCGGTGATTTCATCACCGTTGATTGCTCGGCTGCAACTGCAGGCTCGAAGATTTACATCTACAGCGCAAAGAGCGGTATCAACCTCTTCTCGGTTGAGTACACCTACTAATATATATTAGAGGTATAAATAAAGCGAGGTTTCCGACCATTCGGAAACCTCGCTTTTCATTTTGTTTGTTAGCAGTTGACAGTAGACTGATAACCGTAGGGTATTGCCTAACCCAAAATCTCCTTCACCTCGCCCTCGACTTTCAGCAGGCGTGCGCGGCAGAGCTTTATCAGCTCAGTGGCTCGCGATACCTTGGCCGAGAGAGTGTCGATGTCGGTGTCGGTGCTCTCGATGGAGCGCAGGATCTCCTCCAACTCGCCGAGTGCTTCGTTGTAACTCAAATTGTTGTTTTTCATACTATTATTTGTTCGTAATTATTGCATTTCTCGTGCCGCCGGCAAGGGTTATCTCCACTCTGTCGCCCTCGGATAGTTGTGCGACATCGCGTAGAGCCTTGTTCCCCTTGCGCACCACCGCAAATCCCATTGAGAGTATGCGTTCGGGCGAGGAGGCCTTCACAGCCGATTCGGCCACAGCCAAGCGGTTGCGGTGGCCATCAATAAGCCTCTCGGTGGCGTGGTGTAGCTCGGCCTCGGCCCTCTGGAGTCCGCTGTTCATAGCCCCAAGCAGAGCCGAACACCCTCCAAGCAGCTTGGCGCTACTCTGGGCAAGACGCGCCGAGTGGGCAGAAAGCTGATGCTGTGCTGTTGCCCCAATGCGCTCATAGAGGCTCTCTGCCTCGGAGTACACCCCGTCGGCGAGGGCTACGAGGTAGTCGGCAACGGCTGTGGGGGTCTTAAGCGCACGGGCTGCCACAAGGTCCGCAACGGAGGTGTCCTTGTCGTGGCCGATGCCTGTGATTATGGGGAGCGGGAATTGGGCTATATGGGAGCAGAGGGCGTAGGAGTTGAAACACTCCATATCGCTCTGTGAGCCGCCACCTCTGATGATTGCCACAGCGTCGAACTCCTCCTCGCGCCCTGCAATCTGGCCGAGAGCTGCGATGATGGACTCCTCGGCAGCGGTACCTTGCACAAAGGCCTCAAAGAGCTCGGCCTCAATGCGATAGGGGCTGTCGGTCAGATGGTTGCGAAAGTCCTGAAGTCCTGCGGCTGTGGCCGAGGAGATGACTGCAATGCGCCCAATGACGAGAGGAAAGGGGAGTGAGCCGTTGAGCTCCATTATACCATCGGCCTCAAGGGCAGCAATGGTCTCCCTTTTGCGCCTTTCGCCCTCACCGAGGGTGTAGGCTGGGTCGATGTCGCTAATCACCAACGAGAGTCCGTAGGCCTCGTGGAACGATACGCTCACCTTCAGCAGTACGCTCATTCCCACCGCCAAATCGCGCCCTGTAGCCTCACGAAAATAGCTCGCCAGAGCACCCCAACGACTACGCCAAATGGCAGCCGAGGCTTTGGCCTTGGGGGTGCCGTCCTTTTCGGCCTTCTCGATGAGCTCAAGATAGCAGTGGCCCGAGTAGCGATTCTCCTTCAGCTCGCCAATTTCGGCACTAATCCACACGCCCAAAGGGAAGCGCTCGGCAAGAGTGCGCTTCACATCGGATAATAAATCCGCAAGTGTTATGTGCTTTTCGGGTGTCATTATCGCAAAGGTACGGAAAAAAATTTCTATCTTTGCGGCCAAAGTAGAATTTTTATGGTAGATAACGCAATACTTAACAGACTCGACGGACTTAAGATTAAGTTTGAAGAGATGGGTCAGCAGATGACCGACCCCGAAGTAATCGCCGATATGAAGCGATTTGTGCAGCTCAATAAGGAGTACCGCGAATTGGAACCCCTTGTGGCTGCGGCCGATAAGTTCAAACGCACACTCGCAGGCATCGCCGAGGCCAAGGATATTCTCGCCAATGAGAAGGATGAGGATATGCGCGAGATGGCACGCGAGGAGCTCGCCGAGCTTGAGCCTCTGGCTGTGACCCTCGAAGAGGAGATTAAAATCCTGCTCATCCCCAAGGACCCCCAGGATAGCAAAAATGCCATCGTGGAGATTCGTGGCGGTACGGGTGGCGATGAGGCCGCACTCTTTGCCGGCGACCTGCTGCGTATGTATATGAAATATGTCGAGAGCAAGGGTTGGAAGTACGAAATTAACTCCTTCTCGGAGGGTGCCGCAGGTGGCTATAAGGAGGTCGTAATGAAAGTTACGGGCGACGGCGTCTATGGTACGCTCAAGTATGAGAGTGGTGTGCACCGCGTGCAGCGTGTGCCCCAAACCGAGACCCAGGGCCGCATCCACACCTCGGCAGCTACCGTGGCAGTTCTTCCCGAGGCCGACGAGTTCGATGTTGAGATTTCGATGAACGACATCCGCAAGGATACCTACTGTGCAAGTGGCCCTGGTGGTCAGTGTGTGAACACCACCTACTCGGCTGTGCGACTTACCCACATCCCCACAGGTATCGTTGTGCAGTGCCAGGACCAGAAATCGCAGCTCAAAAACTTCGACAAGGCTCTCGAGGAGTTGCGTACCCGTATCTTCAACCTCGAGTATGCAAAGTATATGGACGAGATTGCCTCCAAGCGCAAAACTATGGTTTCGACCGGCGATAGGAGTGCCAAGATTCGTACCTACAACTACCCCCAGGGCCGCATTACCGACCACCGCATCAACTACACCATCTACAACCTGCCCGCCTTTATGAATGGCGACATTCAGGACTGCATCGACCAGCTTGTTGTAGCGGAGAATGCGGAGCGACTCAAGGAGTCCGAACTAGGTTAAAAAACGCATATAAGCGGCGCCTTTGGCGTTGCACTGCGATAAATCCCCTCCTCATTTGCGTCAGCAAACTGCGGAGGGGATTTTCTTGTGCGCCTAAAATCCGCTCGCTTCTCTGCGTTTTTGCCTTTCAAAGAAATCCCCATCACTCGCTGGCACCGTTGTGCCCTGCGGACTCCGCTTTCTTGTATGCCTTGCATCCATCTCGTTCTCTGCGTTTTTTTTGGTTTCAAGGGGAGGCGGTGGATAGCACCACCATTCTTCGGAGTGGCCGAAGCCACCGCCTGAAATTCGCTCGCCTGTCTGCATTTTTTCGGTTGACCGTCAACCTTTATATGGGTTCTATAGGCCTTAACGACTTTAAGCCCCCTAAACTCCCTAACCTCCCTAACCTCTCTCATCCCTCAATACTCAATTTTGCATTTTGAATTTTGCATTTTGAATTTTATGGCGTATCTTTGCGTGCTCAAATGTGAGTGCGGGCCCATAGCTCAGTTGGTCAGAGCAGCGGACTCATAATCCGAAGGTCGTGGGATCATGCCCCTCTGGGCCCACAAATTAAAGGCGGTTGCTATCTTGCAACCGTCTTTTTTTTGTTTTCGGGGGAACAATTTGTCGAAAAAGAGATTATATTTGCCATTGAAAAATGGATAAAAACAGTAAGACGATGAAAAAGATTAGAGCTGCCGTTGTAGGTTACGGCAATATCGGTAAATATGTCTTGGAGGCACTCGAGGTGGCCCCCGATTTTGAGGTTGCAGGCATTGTTCGCAGGGCTTCGTCGCTCGGCGAGAAAAATACTACGGGCTATGAGGTTGTGGGCTCACTAGAGGAGCTCAAGGATGTTGATGTGGCAATCATCTGCACCCCCTCGCGTCTGGTGGAGCAGAGCGCTAAGAAGGCTCTCGAGCTCGGTATCCCCACCGTGGATAGCTTCGATATCCACACCGACATCTACGGCGTTCGCACTCGCCTGGATGAGGTGGCAAAAGCCAAAGGCGTTGCTGCAATCATCTCGGCAGGTTGGGACCCCGGTAGCGATTCAGTGGTGCGTGCGCTGCTCGAAGTGTGTGCTCCCAAGGGCGTTACCTACACCAACTTCGGCCCCGGTATGAGTATGGGTCACACGGTTGCAGTTAAGGCTATTGAGGGTGTGAAGGCGGCCCTTTCGATGACCATTCCTCTGGGCACGAGTATCCATCGCCGTATGGTCTATGTGGAGCTGGAGGAGGGTTACGACTTCGCCAAAGTGGCCGAGGCAATCAAGACCGACGCCTACTTTGTCAATGACGAAACTCACGTGAAACAGGTTGAGAGCGTAGATGCTCTCCTGGATATGGGCCACGGCGTGAATATGGTGCGCAAGGGCGCCTCGGGAAAGACCCAGAATCAGCGCTTTGAGTTCAATATGAGCATAGATAACCCTGGTCTTACGGGTCAGATTCTGGTGTCGGCTGCCCGCGCAGTGGTGCGCCAACGCCCCGGTGCTTATACGATGATTGAGGTCCCCCTGATTGACTTCCTCCCCGGTGACCGCGAGGCCCTCATCCGCCGCTTGGTATAGTTCGGCGTGTGAAGAGATATGAAAAGCCTCCGACCTACAGTAGGTCGGAGGCTTTTGTATTGTTACCACTAAAGCAGGGCGAGAAGTTGGGTTACATCCTCCTCGGAGGTGCTCCAGCTGGTGACAAAACGAACGGTACTCTCGCTATTGCCGCGCGGGCCCCAATATTCAAATCCCGCGTGGGGTTTTATTCGGTCGATGACCTCGTTGGGTAGCAGAAAGAATTGTTGGTTGGTGGGTGAGGGGACTACTGCGCGATAGCCCTTATGCTCAAACCCCTCTCGGAGTCTGAGTGCCAGCGCCGTTGCCTCCCTACCGATGCGCTCGTAGAGTCCGTTGCTGAAGAGTGCCTCAAACTGCACACCCAGCAGTCGGCCCTTGGCCAAGAGGGCACCGTGTTGTTTGATGAGCGGAAAGAAGTGGGGGAGTAACTTGGGGTTGGTTACAACCACAGCCTCTCCGAAGAGCGCACCAACCTTTGTGCCGCCAATGTAGAAGACATCCGCAAGGCGGGCAATATCCTTGAGCGTCACATCGCACTCCTCTGCTCCCAAAGCGTAACCAAGTCGTGCGCCGTCGATGTAGAGCGGAATATCGGCCCTGTGGCACACCTCGCTTATCGCCTCCAACTCCTTGAGCGAGTAGATGGTACCATACTCGGTGGGGAAGGAGATGTAGAGCATTCCGGGGGCGACCATATGTTCGTAGGTCTCATCTCGGTAGAACTCATCAATGTAGTGTGATACATCCTCGGCCCTGACCTTGCCGTCGTATTGTGGCAGGGTGAGCACTTTGTGTCCCGTGGCCTCAATGGCTCCAGCCTCGTGAACGCCAATGTGGCCACTCTCGGCTGCCAATACCCCCTCGTGGCGTGCAAGCAGTCCATCGATGACGGTGGCGTTGGTTTGAGTGCCACCCACAAGAAAATGAACGCGTGCTTGGGGTGTGCCGCAAGCCTCCTGAATGAGCTGTTGGGCGTGGGCTGTGAAATCGTCAGCTCCATAACCCACTGTTTTGAGGAGATTTGTTTCGATGAGTCTTTGGAGCACCTCGGGATGGGCTCCTGCCATATAGTCGGATTCGAAGTGTAGCATAGTCTGCAGGCTCTTTTTTTGGTTACTCAATATGCTCTGTGATGGCGTCGATGGGGTAGAAGGTGGGGATGGGGGAGCCCTCCTGGATGGTTACGATGGTGACGCCCGAGGGCTCGTCGCCCAGAGGACGACCTATGGCACTCGTTGTGGCGAGCCTGATGCCCTCAAACTCGGCCCTTGTGCAGTGGTGGAGGTGGCCCGCAAGAACCAAATCCACGCCATACTCCTTGAAGAGCGAGAGGTATTTGCCACGCACCTCCAGCGGAATGTTCACACCTGCATTCTCCTCCTCGGGGCTCTCCACAAAGAGGGGGTGGTGGGCAACGAGGATGATGGGGTGCTCCCTCTTTGCAGCCTCCTCGAGGCTCTGGCGCAACCACTCATACTCCTTCGGTTCGCCCTCGGCAATGGTCTTGATGACGCACGAATTGTAGCCAATGGCTGTGTAGCCATCGCCCTCAAAGATGAATCTATCGTGGCCGTAGCGTGTAACAAATGCTGCTACATCCTCCGAGGTGGCCTCGCCCACATCGTGGTTGCCGGGTACAAAGTAGAGCGGAATATCTTTGTCGAAGAGCTTGCACATCTGCCCAAAACCCTCCAATGCATTCTCATCGGTGCGCCACTGCACATAGTCACCCGAGAAGACCACAAAGTCGGGCTTGAGGGTGTTGATTTTGGCGGCCACCCTCTCCATATTCTCCCTTTCGGGCGTAAAGTCCTCCGACTCGTTGATGAATCCGAGCTGGGGGTCGGATATCTGCACAAAGAAGGGAGTTGTATCGGCTTTGGGGCTACAGCCTACCGCCATTATAGTAATGGCCAGCGCAATCATTCGGGAGAATCTATTCTTCATATCTCAAATGTTGTTAATGGGTGGTTTGTTTCCCCAAAGGTAGTTATTTTTTTATTAAGAGTGGCTCTGATGCTTGCTCTTTTGCAGCATAATTGCTAACTTTGAGGGCTAGAGAGATTTTTAATATAAAAACCACATAAAACAGATAGAACGATGATTTCGAGAACACAACTGCCCGCCGATGGTGGCCTGCGAGAGAATGAGACCCCCTATGATATCATTCACCGCTTTGAGAAGATTCCGACCAAGGTCTATGCCTCGGATAGTGAGGCCGTAAAGAAGATTGCCGACAAGGTTGTTTCGGCTATTAACGATTTCGCCCAGAGGCCCGTAGGTGAGCTTGGCGTAGAGAAGAGTACCTTTGCTTTGGGTTTGGCCACGGGTCGCACCCCCGTTGGACTCTATCGTGAGCTGGCAGAGCGCTGCAAGAGGGGCGAGGTGAGCTTCCGCAGTGTGTCGGTCTATTCGCTCGATGAGTTCTATCCCATCA
>JAZQZA010000093.1:0-5490 GCA_045633765.1 Tidjanibacter sp.
GGGGTTTGGGGGATAGGTAACACCCTTCGTCCCCGCACACTAAACGCACGACCGACAAAGAGGAAGGTACTCCCCTTAACAAAAAAGCCTCCACTATAAAGTGAAGGCTTTTCTGTGTGCGGGGAGTGGGACTCGAACCCACACGGCTCTCGCCACTAGATCCTAAGTCTAGCGCGGCTACCAATTACGCCATCTCCGCTTTCGACGGAGCAAAGGTAAATAATTTTTTCGACTTCGGGAACATCCTATGAATTTTTTACATACCTTTGTGGCGATGCGGTTCCCGTAATAGGGACTAACAGGGAATGCCGTGTGAATCGGCAACAGTTCCCGCTGCTGTATGCCTCGACCCGCTAAACGGCTGGGTTTCAAGGCTCTCGAACATTCTATTACTTTTCGTCACTGATGCGCTGCAGAGCATTGGGAAGGCGGTTCGAGAGTGAGGTGAGTCAGAAGACCTGCCACATCACTAATGGGATTACTCCTGCGGCGAATGGGAGGTTTCGTGTACTCTGGGCCACAAAGGGCCGGCATTATCAAAGCTAAACAGACACAAAACAACCAACCGCTCGCAGGATAAAAACCGCAAGCGGGAGTACTTGTTTTATTGTTTAACTAATTAACTATTAAATCGATGAAAAAGTTATTTAGTATGCTCTCTTTGTTTGCCGCCTTGCTGCTGATGGGCGGCTGTGAGTCCAACCAAACCCCCTCAGACGAAACCCCCGTGCCCTACGACGAGGGCGTCTATGTGCTCTGCGAGGGCTCCTACGGCGCGGGTAATGCCTCGCTGTGGTTCTACGACCGCGACACCAAGGAGGTGAAGGCCGATGTGTTTGGCCAGGCCAACGACGCCAAGCTGGGAGATGTGGGACAGTCGATGTTGCTCCACAATGGCGACCTTTTGGTGGTGGTCAATAACTCGGGCGTGGTCTATTCTCTCGATGCGGCAACGGGTGTGGTGAAGGGTATGATTGAGAACCTTCTCTCGCCCCGCTTTGTGGCCATAGCACCTTCGGGCACAAAGGGTTACATCTCACAGATGTACACCAATAAGGTTGTGGTTTTCGACCCCCGCACGATGACCGTTACGGGCGAGCTGGAGCTTGAGGGCGTGGCCGACTCGGAGCAGATGGTCATCTGGGGTGGCAAGCTCTTCGTGGCGGCCTGGAGTAACGGCCATAAGATTGTGGTTGTGGACACCGAAACCGACACACAGGTGGACCTCTTTGAGGTGGGTGTGCAGCCCTATTCTATGGTGCTCGACAAGGATGGCTACATCTGGGTTGTGTGCGACGGCGGCAACGAGTGGAGCTCTCTGCCAGAGGGAGTTACGATGGAGGCCCCCTCGCTCTGGAAGATTTCGGCCGAGACCCACGAGGCAACCAAACTCCACACCTTCAGCCCCGGTGGCTACTTCCGTTCGCGATTGGCTATTGACGGCCAGGGCGACACCTTGTATTTCATCTACGACGCTGTTTGGGCGGTGGATGTTGCCTCGGGAGTGTTCCCCTCGGAGCCGCTGATTGCCGTTGAGGGCTGGGGCCAATATGGCCTCGATGTGGACCCCATCAACGGCGATATCTACATCGCCGACGCCAAAGATTATGTCTCCAATGGTGCGGTGTTGCGTTATAACGACAAGGGAGAGAAGGTCGATGAGTTTGAGGTCGGCCTGCTGCCCTCGAAGTTTGTTTTCCGATAGATTTTGATGTGACAAGGGTTTATGAAAAGGTTGATTGTCATACTCTTGTTTGTATTCTGCTCCTTGGGCTCTATGTGGGCCCAAGGGGTTGATACTCTGCGCACTGTGGAGGTCGAGGAGGTGGTTGTCCTCTCGGCCCGTTCGTTGAGGGATGTGGGTGTGCAGAAGAGCATACTCGGCGAGGCGGTGCTCAAGCAGAACCTTTCGGCCTCAATGGCGGATGTCCTCTCGCAAAATAGCACCATTTTCATCAAATCGTCGGGGCGCGCAACCCTCGCTACAGCCTCACTCCGAGGCACCGCTCCCTCGCATACGACCGTGACCTGGAATGGTGTGGAGTTGGCAAGCCCAATGCTGGGAATGGTCGATTTTTCGATGATTCCCTCCTATTTTGTTGATGGCAGTGAGGTCTACCACGGCTCAACCTCGGTGAATGTTACGGGCGGAGGTATCGGCGGTGCGGTGGCTCTCACGACAGCCTCACAGCCCTCATCGGGATTGAGGTTGCAGTATATCCAGAGCGTGGCATCGTTCTCCACCCACGACGAGTTTTTGAGCGTGGAGTATGGTGGCCGGAGATGGGGTAGCACCACAAGGCTCCTCCACTCTGCCTCGAAGAATAATTTCCCCTATGTCAACTACGACAAGGTGGGCCACCCGCTGGAGTATAATAAGAGTTGTGGCTACGACGACTTCCACCTGTTGCAGGAGTTCTTTGTGAAGGGGCGCCGAGGTGGGCGATGGTCGCTCAAGGCGTGGGCAACCGACTCCTCGAGGGGTATCCCGAAACTCTCGGTGGACTTCCGCGATGACGACCTCACGAAGACCTGGCAGGACGAGCGCAGCTTGCGATCGGTGGCGGAGTGGAAGAGGAGCTTTGGCGGCTTGAGACTCTCGGCCTCGGGCGGCTACAACTACGACAAGACACACTATGTCTATCAATTTTCGAAGGGAGGCGGCAATGTGCAGCGCGCAGTGGACTCGCGCAGCCTCTCCTATCACGGCTTCTGGGTGGCCGATGCCGAGTGGAATATTGGCAACAATCTGATGTTGGCCGCCAACCTCAGAGGCGACTTCACACTTGTTGATAGTGAGGATGTTGCCCCTTTGACTCCCGTGGGCTTTAATGCCCAGCGCGAGGAGTTGTCGTCGTTTGTGTCGGCCCGCTGGAAGCCGACCGAGTGGCTGGGTGTGGCCACAAGCATTAGGGAGGAGGTGAGGGATGGCCGCTGGTCGCCCGTGATACCGGCACTCTTTGTGGACCTCTCTCTTGTGCCCGAATGGGGAGTTATTGTGAGCTCCTCGGTGGCAAAGAACTACCACCATCCGACGCTTGCCGACCTCTATTTTGTGCCGGGAGGAAACCCCGATTTGCTGCCCGAGGAGGGTGTGACCTTCGATGTGGGTGCGGAGTTTAGGGTGGAGCGCGGACCGCTCACCACGGGCGCCAAGGTGACGCTCTATGGGTCGAATATCTCCAATTGGATACTTTGGACCCCGACGATTAAGGGCTTCTGGACGCCGGCGAACCTTGCGGCGGTGAAGAGCAGGGGTGTGGAGTCGAGGGCTAACCTCTCCTACCGCTTTTCGCCAACCATAAACCTCGATTTGCACGCCATTTTTGCCTACACATCCTCGGTGAATGCTACTCCGGGGGATGCAAATTGCGGCAACCAACTCCCCTATGTCCCCCTGTATTCGGCCTCGGCCTCGGCCAAACTGACGGCCTGGGGATGGGAGATGAAGTATGGCTGGCACTATTGCAGCGAACGATTTACCAGCTATTCGGGCACCTCGTTTGGCGGCGGAGTGGTCGATGGCTATATGTTGAGCGATGTGTCGCTGGGGCGCGGGTTTAACATTGGGGATGTGGAGTTGAGGGTTTGTGGTCAGGTGGATAACCTCTTCAATGAGGTCTACCAATCGATTCTCTCTCGCCCTATGCCTCCCCGAAACTACTCCCTCTCGCTGGAGTTTAGCTGGGGAAAGTAGAGGTTGGAAGCCCTGTTTGTGGGCCGAAAATTACAAAAAATGAAAAAAAAGTGCCCAAAAATTTTGTTTTCAGAAATTATTACTATCTTTGCAATCCGAAAACGGAACAATATTTCCCCAGAAACCGTTTTTGGAATAGTTCGGGGTGTAGCTCAGCCCGGTTAGAGTACACGTCTGGGGGGCGTGGTGTCGCTAGTTCGAATCTAGTCACCCCGACTAAGAAAAAGCATTGATAATCAAACGATTGTCGATGCTTTTTTCTTTTTGTGCATTCCTCAAAATTTGCACGGTTGACGCCACGGTTGACGCAAAAAGTCAACCAAGAAGTCAACCAAAAATTATGAGTATAACCGTTTCTGTTGTCTGCTACAAGTGGAAACCACTTGCAAATGGTGAGTCGCCTTTGATGCTACGAGTAGCCAAAGATGGTAGGCGCACACTGAAAAGTCTGGGCATTTCCGTTAATCCAATCTATTGGGATTTCGACAAAAATGAGCCAAAGTCAAACTGTCCGAACAAAGAGCTAATCAACAAAATCATCTTAAAGACACGCTTGGAGTTTCAAGAGAGATTGTTGGAGAAGAAAGCCAACAAGGAGGAGTTCACGGCATCCACACTCGTCAATGAGGAGAAAGACTCTATCAAGGCTCAAACCGTGGAGGAGTTTTATCTAAACCTCATTGCCGAGTTGAAAGGAAAGGGACAAATAGGTACAAGTTACGCCTACCAGAGCTCATACCGTATGCTCAAAAACTTTAACCGAGGCAAGAGGCTCAATTTTACTTTCAGTCACATTGATGCGAATTATTGTAGACGGTTTGAGGAGTGGTTGCGGACCAAAGGGGACAAAGACACCACCATTAGTTATCAGCTGCGAACTTTGAGGGCTGCATTTAATCGAGCAATCGACGCAAGGGTGGTAAGCGGGGATAAAAGTCCGTTTGCGGAATACAAGTTGAGCCACCTCAATACAAAGACAATGAAGCGTGCTCTATCCAAGAGAGATGTTTTGAGGATAGTCGGGACCGATTGTTCCAACAGCAAACCCATTAGGCGGTTGGCGCAAGATTTATTCGTGTTTTCTTATCTGTGTGGAGGAATCTCGTTTGTGGATATTGCCAATCTTACACCGAGAAATATCGTCGACAATCGATTGGTGTACCAGAGGCAGAAAACTCACGGAGGTATCAACTTGCCACTCTCGCCCGAAGCCCAAAAGCTCATTGCCAAATATGCCAATTACCAACAAGGTGCAGATTATTTGTTCCCAATCCTACATTGTAAAAGGCACATTACTCCGATGCAAAAGACAAATCGTGTGCGCAAAGTTTGTCATCAAGTCAACCAAGAACTCCGTGCACTCGGGAAAGAACTCGGCATATCTGCGGATGTGACGACCTATGTTGCTCGACACTCTTTTGCAACGGTTTTGAAGAAATCGGGGGTGAATATCGGAATCATCTCACAAGCATTAGGTCATCAAGACATCAAAACCACCCAAATATATCTTGATAGTTTCGACAATGAGCAGATAGATGAGGCGATGAAACTCTTGGCGTAGGGATAAAAAATAGGGGCAAGGTTGTTTAGACCCTGCCCCCTTTCTCAATTTGGCAAAAGATTCGGACAGATAATACCTCCTCTAACGGCTATGCCGCTTGGGGAGTTTGCTCGGGAGTTTGTTGTCCCTCTGCTTCGGGAGTTTGTTCGGGAACTTCGGAGTTACCCGTTTGTTGTTTTGTGGGCTGTTGGGTTGTTTGCCCAGAGGTCTGCTTTTGAGACTTCAGTTTCTC
>JAZQZA010000094.1:0-11111 GCA_045633765.1 Tidjanibacter sp.
CTACCTTCCCTACCTTCCCTCCCATCCCTCCCATCCCTCCCATCTCTCCCATCCCTCATTTGGCGTTGGAAAAATAACACCCAACAGCAAAACTAAACATCTCAGATTTGGTAATTACAATATAAATAGGTATATTTGTAAATTCGAAATGGTGTCGAAAATTTTAACCTAAAATAGTAAACTTTTATGTCGGAAAACAATCAGATTAAAAAACTTGCGGACAACGCCTATCGTCCTCTGAATGAGGGCGAAGAGTATGTGCCCGTAATGAAGGCCAGCGAGAACCCCAAAGAGGTAACCCCCTACTCGGTGGGTATGGGTATCCTTATGGCTATTATCTTCTCGGCAGCCGCAGCCTACCTCGGACTCAAAGTGGGTCAGGTATTTGAGGCCGCCATCCCCATCGCCATTATCGCTGTGGGTGTGGGCACAATGACGGGCAAAAAGAATATGCTCGGACAGAATGTCATCATCCAGAGTATCGGTGCATCGTCGGGTGTGATTGTGGCAGGTGCCATCTTCACCCTCCCCGCACTCTACATCCTCGGCCTTGAGGCACAGTTCTACCAGGTATTCCTCTCCTCGCTCTTGGGCGGTCTGCTGGGTATCGTGCTCCTGATTCCCTTCAGAAAGTATTTTGTGAAAGATATGCACGGCAAGTACCCCTTCCCCGAGGCAACCGCAACAACCGAGGTGCTCGTCAGTGGCGAGGGCCAGAAAGGTCAGGCCAAACTCTTGGCTATCAGCGGTTTGATTGGTGGTTTGTATGACTTTGTAGTTAGCACCTTTGGTCTTTGGACCGACACCATCTCCACCCGTATCGCCTCGTGGGGTGTACACCTCGCCGACAAGTTCAAGGCTGTCTTCAGCATCAACACCTCGGCTGCCGTACTCGGTCTTGGCTACATCGTAGGTCTGAAATATGCAGCCTTCATCTGCGCAGGCTCGTTCCTCGTATGGTTCCTCATCGTGCCTATGGTGGGCTCGTTTGAGAGCAGCATCGACGCCTCGTCGCTCGTTCAGCTGCTGGGCATTACAGATGCTAAAATCTTGGCCAACCCCGCTTCTATCTTCACCCCCGAGAACCTCTTTGCCTACATCGGCAAACCCCTCGGCATTGGCGGTATCGCAATGGCAGGTATCATCGGCATTCTCCGCCAGGCAGGCATCATCAAGAAGTCGCTCGGTATGGCCGTAAGCGAGCTCAAGGGCAAGAAAGATTCGAGCGTAAGCAACCGCACCGACAAGGATATCTCAATGAAGGTGATTCTCACCGTTCTCATCTCGGCCTTGGTTTGTGTGTTGGTATTCTTCCGCGTGGGTGTTCTGGATAGCTGGTGGTTGTCGATTGTGGCACTCTTGGTTGTCTTCGTAATCACCTTCCTCTTCACCACCGTTGCCGCCAACGCAATCGCTATTGTGGGTAGCAACCCTGTGAGCGGTATGACCCTCATGACCTTGATTCTCTCCTCGCTTGTGCTTGTTAGTGTGGGCTTGGAGGGCGAGAGCGGTATGACCGCCGCAATGATCATCGGTGGTGTGGTTTGTACTGCCCTCTCGATGGCCGGCGGTTTCATCACCGACCTCAAGATTGGCTACTGGATTGGTACTACCCCCAAGCGTCAGGAGGCTTGGAAGTTCCTCGGCACCTTCGTTTCGGCTGCCACCGTTGCAGGCGTTATGATCATTCTCAATAAGACCTACGGTTTCACCGGCGAGGGCGCACTCGTGGCTCCCCAGGCCAACGCAATGGCTGCCGTTATCAAACCCCTTATGACGGGTGGTACCACCCCCTGGGTGCTCTACTTCACAGGTGCCGCTTTGGCTCTGATTCTCACTATGATTGGCGTTCCCGCACTCCCCTTCGCGCTGGGTATGTTCATCCCCTTGCAGCTCAACACTCCTCTGCTGATTGGTGGTCTTGTAAGCTGGTTTGTAACAAGCCGTTCGAAAGACAAGGAGCTCAACAAGGCTCGCAGCAGCCGCGGTACACTCATCGCCTCGGGCTTCATTGCCGGTGGTGCTCTGATGGGTGTAGTTAGCGCTGTACTGAAGTTTGCAGGTGCCGATTGGTTTATGAGCGAGTGGTATGCATCAAGTGGTGCCGCTTGGCTCGGCGTTGCTGCCTATGTGGCAATCATCGGCTACTTCATCTGGGATTCGCTCCGCGCAAAAAGTAGCGAGAAATAATCTCGCTACTTGTCAAACGTCAAAGGTCTAACGTCTAATGACCTATGGCGTAGAAAAATAGAGAAAGCACTCTCTGCATTACACCAAAATTTATTGGTGCAACTTTTTAAGGTGCAAAAAACTAACTAAAAAAGACGTTAGACGTTAGACGTTGGACGTTAGACAAAAACATTATGGAACTGAAAGACAGATTTTTGAAATATGTGGGTTTCGACACCCAGAGCGACGAGAATAGCATCACCTTCCCCTCGACCGACAAGCAGCTCCTTCTGCTGAGCGCACTCAAAGAGGAGATGGAGAAAATGGGTATGACCGAGGTGACAATGGACGAGCACGGCTATGTAATGGGCTCCATTGAGGCTTCGGAGGGCTATGAGCACTGCCCCGTCATCGGCTTCCTCTCGCACGTGGACACATCGCCCGATATGAGCGGTGCGGCCATCAAGCCCCAGATTATCCAGAACTACAACGGTGAGGATATTGCACTCAACGAGGAGGTTACAATGAAGGTTAGCGACTTCCCCGAGCTCAAATTCTTCGAGGGCCACACCCTCATTACCACCGACGGTACCACCCTTCTGGGCGCCGACGACAAGGCCGGCGTGGCAGAGATTATGACAGCCGCCGAGTATCTCCTCAACAATCCCGAAGTTAAGCACGGCAAAATTCGCATCGGCTTCACCCCCGACGAGGAGATTGGTCGCGGTGTGGACTACTTCAATGTTGAGGCCTTCGGTGCCAAGTTTGCCTACACGGTAGATGGCGGTATGGAGGGCGAGTTGGAGTATGAGAACTTCAACGCCGCAAGCGCCAAACTGACCATCAGCGGCCGCAACATCCACCCCGGTTCGGCCAAGGATAAGATGATCAACGCCATTCAGCTCGCAATGGAGGTCAATGCACTCCTTCCCGTACCTATGCGCCCCGAGCACACCGAGGGCTACGAGGGCTTCTTCCACCTTGTGGGTATCAATGGCGAGGTTGAGCAGGCCGAGATGAGCTACATCATCCGCGACCACGATAAGACCCTTTTTGAGGAGAAAAAGGCTCTGATTCAGAGAGCTGTAGAGTATGTGAATGCTCGTCACGGCGGCGACTATGTTCAGCTTCTGCTCAAAGACCAATACTACAATATGAGAGAGATGGTGGAGCCCCACCCCGCAATCATCCAGAAGGCTATGGAGGCTATGGAGCAGGCGGGCGTCACCCCCATCGTTAAGCCCATCCGCGGTGGTACGGACGGCAGCAGGCTCTCCTATATGGGCCTCCCCTGCCCCAACCTCTTCACTGGCGGTATGAACTTCCACGGCAAGTTTGAGTATGTGTCGCTCGATAGTATGTATCGCAGCGTTCACACCATCCTCAACCTTGTGAAGCTCTGGGCCGAGTAGTAGCAGATTAGTAACCGAGAAAATAACAATAATAAAATGAAGAAATTAGTTCTAACCATCGTATTGGTAGTGTTGGGCCTCGGCTCGGCAAACGCACAATTTGACCTCGGCAGCCTCGCCGGCAAACTCAAGGAGGCCGCAGGCAACCTTGTGGATAAGGTGGAAGAGGAGACAGGCAGCAGCGAGATTGCTGCAGGCCTTGAGTCGCTCATTGGCGCCTTCCTGCCCGAGACTGAGATTCCCGGCACTTGGGAGTATCTGGATGTGGCTGTGGAGTTTGAGAGCAGCGACGCACTCACCCAGGCGGGCGGCGCTCTGGCAGCCGAGACCGTAGAGGATAAGATTGCCCCTATGCTCACCAAACTCGGCATTAAGCCCGGCGCTTTCCGCTTCACCTTCAACGAGGACGGCACCGCAACTACCACCGTTGGCAAGAAGACCATCTCGGGCACCTGGAAGTATGACAAGGAGAAAGAGATTGTCACTCTGGGCCTGAAAAACAAGGAGTTTCAGATGCGTATGACCGTCAATGGCGAGAATATCAACATCCTCTTCGAGGCCAACAAACTCCTCGACTTGGTGAAGACCATCAGTGCCAAATCGAACAATGCAACCATCACCGCCATTGGCGCTGTTGTGAAGGCCTACGACGGAATGAACATCGGTTTCGAATGTAAGAAAGTTAAATAATTCCGCATCAATTTATTAAAATTCTTAAATATCACCTATTAATTACTAAAAATTATGAAAAAGTTTATCATCGCACTCGGCACCCTCGCAATGGCACTGTCGATGAGTGCACAGGAGGATGGTTTCCAGTTCACCACCGTTAAGGAGAACCCCATCACAAGCATTAAGAATCAGAACCGTGCAGGTACCTGCTGGTGCTACTCGGCCCTCTCGTTCATCGAGGCAGAGCTTCTGCGTATGGGCAAAGGCGAGTACGACTTCTCGGAGATGTACCTCGTTCACAAAACCTATCAGGATCGTGCCGACAAGGCAGTTCGCACCCACGGCGACATCTCCTTCGCACAGGGCGGCTCGTTCTACGATGTAATCTACGGTATGGAGCACTATGGTCTTGTTCCCGAGGCAGAGATGCGTCCCGGCGTTATGTATGGCGAGACCCTCAGCAACCACAACGAGCTTTCGGCCGTTAGCGATGCAGTTGTTGCAGCTATCGCAAAGGGCAACCACCGCAGCCTCCAGCTCGACCCCAACGGTCAGCCCCTCTGGAAGAAAGCCATCAAGGCCGTTCACGACATCTACCTCGGCGAGTGCCCCGAGACCTTCGTTTATGAGGGCAAGGAGTACACCCCCGCATCGTTCTATGAGTCGACCGGTCTGGATGCCGACGACTATGTTTCGCTCACCAGCTACACCCACCACCCCTTCTACTCGTCGTTCGTTCTGGAGATTCAGGACAACTGGCGCTGGGCACAGTCCTACAACCTCCCCATCGACGAGCTTATGGAGGTGTTCGACTACGCTATTGAGAACGGCTACACCATTGCTTGGGGTAGCGATGTAAGCGAGCAGGGCTTCACCCGCGACGGTATTGCTGTAATGCCCGATATGGAGAAAGCACAGGAGCTCAGCGGCTCGGATATGGCTCGCTGGCTGCGCCTCTCGCCCGCCGAGAAGAAGCTCACCACCAAACCCCAGCCCCAGATTTGGTGCACCCAGGAGCAGCGCCAGCAGGCCTACGACAACTGGGAGACCACCGACGACCACGGTATGCTCATCTACGGTAAGGCTGTAGACCAGGAGGGCACCGAGTACTATATGGTGAAGAACTCGTGGGGCGAGAGCGGTGCCTACAAGGGTATCTGGTACGCTTCGAAGGCATTTGTTCGCTACAAAACTATGAATATCATCGTTCACAAGAACGCCATTCCCGAGGCTATCAGGGTTAAACTCGGCCTCTAATCCATAGGGCACCATAGCCCCACAAAAAGGAGAGCTTCCCACACGCGGAGGCTCTCCTTTTTCTATGTTTTCACCTCTCCCACGCACCTGCGAGAGGTGATTTTTTGTATCCTCGCCTATCAAGACCCCCAACGAAGTGTTGTCATTTGCGAAACTTTTACTAATTTTGTTTGGTCAATACCATCGTCCATTACAAACATACCTATTATGAAAAAACTCTTACTACTTCTTGCCCCGCTAACATTGGGGCTGATGGTTGGCTGTTCCTATGACGACAGCGCAATTTTGGACAAGATTACCGAGTTGGAGAAAGAGCAGGACGAAATGCAGGCACAGATAGATGCACAGCAGGCACTCCTCGATGCTCTTGCCAACAATCTGACAATCACAGCCGTAACCCAAAACGACAACGGCTACACCATCACCTTCTCGGATGGCTCCTCTATGACCATCAAGAATGGTGAGCAGGGCGAAAAAGGCGACAAGGGCGACAACGGAGAAAAAGGCGAGCAGGGCGACTCTTTTATCGAATCGATTGAAGTTGGCGAGGAGGATGTGACCTTCACACTTGCCGATGGCACCGTGATTGTTATTCCTTTGGGTAGCGATAGTGGCGACACCTCGTCCGAGGACAACAAGATTTACTACACCACCTCCGACAACACCAAATTATTCCCTAAAACCGACGCAAGTCTTTATGGTGCAATTCTAATATCCAACACCTACAAAGATGGTCAGGGTGTGCTTGTTTTCGATGATGCCATCACTTCGATTGGAAATTATGCATTCCAGAATTGCTCCTCGCTGACAAGCCTCACCATTCCCGACAGCGTTACTGAGATTGGAGAGGCGGTATTTTATGGTTGTTCGAGCCTTAAAGAGTTTAAAGGTAAATTTGCATCGGAGGATGGTAGGTGTTTGGTTATTGATGGGAAGTTAGTAGCTTTCGCAACTTTTGGCTTAACCCAGTACTCTATTCCCGACAGCGTTACTTCGATTGGAGATTATGCATTCTATGATTGCACCTCGCTGACAAGTGTCACCATTGGCAACAGCGTTACTTCCATTGGAGGTGATGCATTCAAGAACTGTACAGGCGAGTTAATACTTAATTGTAGTTGCTTAGGATTATATGGCGGACAATTCACAAAAGTAGTAATTGGCAATGGAGTTACTTCGATTGGAAGTTCTGCATTCTCTGGTTGCACCTCGCTAACAAGCATTACCATTCCCGACAGCGTCACTTCGATTGGAGAGGAGGCATTTTATGGTTGCACGGGCGAGTTGATTATCAATAGCAAAGTTGTCGAAACCGATTACGACAAGTATAGTTATCCAGCTCGTTATGGTTGGCTTAATGGTGCAAATTTTACCAAACTTACAATAGGTAATAATGTCACTTCGATTGGAGAGAGGGCATTCCTCGATTGCTCCTTGCTGACAAGCATCACCATTCCCGACAGCATCACTTCGATTGGAGAGGGTGCATTCTCTGGTTGCACCTCGCTGACAAGCATCACCATTCCCGACAGCGTTACTTTAATTGGAAATTATGCATTCGGGGGTTGCTCCTCGCTGACAAGCATCACCATTGGCAACGGCGTTACTGAGATTGGATATGAGGCATTCATGGGTTGCACCTCGCTGACAAGCATCACCATTCCCGACGGCGTTACTGAGATTGGAACTTCTACATTCGAGAATTGCTCCTCGCTGACAAGTGTCACCATTCCCGACGGCGTTACTTCGATTGGATCTGATGCATTCCGCGATTGCTCCTCGCTGACAAGCATCACCATTCCCGACAGCGTCACTGAGATTGGAGATTGGGCATTCTCTCGTTGCTCCTCGCTGACATATGTGTATTGCAAGCCCACAACTCGGCCAAGTGGAGGTTACGGTATGTTTGACAACAACGCTTTGGGTCGCACGATTTATGTGCCCACCGAGAGTGTGGTGGCATATAAAAATGCAAAATATTGGAAGGATTATGCAAGCAGGATAGAGGGCTACGACTTCGAATAGCAAAGCAACTTTCCAAATAATCCGACAATAGACAACGGCAGTCACCGATGGGGTGACTGCCGTTTTCTGTTGTCTTGAGTGCGCAAAAAGAACATTAAAGCAAGAATCCGCAGGGAGTGGTGGCCATACTTTTTGACCACAAGGCTATAGGAATGTTGTCCATCTTTGCGGTGAAAATGTTTCCGAGTTTCGTTTTTAGGCGTTATCTTTGCGGCACTTTTTGAAAAAAAGGTTAGTTGGAAAGTTATGAAGACAATCAAAGATATATTCGTCACAGGCAAGGGTCCCTCGAGCAGTCACACAATGGGCCCACGAAAAGCCTCTATAGCATTCCTTGAGGCCCACCCCGAGGCCACCGCTTTTCGCGTAACACTCTACGGCTCACTCGCCGCCACAGGCAAAGGTCACCTTACCGATGTGGCCATCGAGGAGGTGTTCGAGGGTGTAGCACCGCTGGAAATCATCTGGCGCCCCCAGGAGTTCCTCCCCTTCCACCCCAACGCTATGCTCTTCGAGTCGCTCGACTCGGTGGGCGAGGTGACCGACAGTCAGATAATATACAGTGTCGGTGGCGGCAGCATCATCTTCGAAGGCCTCGAGGACAACGCCCACGAGGATATCTACCCAATGACCACGATGACCGACATTATGGAGTGGTGCAACAACACCGGCAGGAGCTATTGGGAGTATGTATTCCAATATGAGGATGAGGACATCAAGGAGTATCTGCTGGATGTATGGAACCATATGCGCAATGCCGTGCGCAACGGACTTCGCAACGAGGGAGCACTCCCCGGCCCCCTGAACCTTCGCCGCAAGGCAGCAAGCTACTTTGTACGCTCGCGTGGCTAAAAGGACAACCTCCGCACACGAGGTCTGCTGTTCGCCTATGCGCTGGCCGTGAGCGAGGAGAACGCCTCGGGTGGCATCGTCGTTACGGCCCCCACTTGCGGCTCGAGTGGCGTCGTTCCCGCTGTGCTCTACCACCTCCAGGAGGAGTATGAGTTCAGCGATATGCAGATAGTTAGAGCCTTGGCCACTGCCGGTCTTGTAGGCACCATCGTGAAGGCCAACGCCTCCATCTCGGGTGCCGAGGTGGGCTGCCAGGGCGAGGTGGGCGTAGCGTGCGCTATGGCCGCAGCGGCAGCCACACAGCTTATGGGTGGCTCTCCCTCGCAGATTGAGTACGCCGCCGAGATGGCTCTCGAGCACCACCTGGGTATGACTTGCGACCCTATGTGTGGCCTTGTGCAGATTCCCTGCATCGAGCGCAACGCCATTGCTGCCGCACGAGCTATCGACTCACAAATCTACGCCTGCTACACCGACGGCAGCCACCGCGTACCCTTCGATGGCGTGGTGGAGGTGATGAAACATACGGGCCACGACATCCCCTCGCTCTACAAGGAGACCTCCGAGGGCGGCCTCAGCAAACTGACCATATAGCGACAAAAAAGAATGGAGAGCTCGGCGCTCTCCATTCTTTTTTACCAATCTCTACTCTACCTTCCTAAAGCGGTAAACCATCTGCGTATCGTCGTCTAAGGGATAGATTAGTCGCAACTTATTCTCCTGACGCACCACTCGGTGAGGTCCATCCTCAAAGAGTTCATTATCGCCAAATGTGACATTTCCATCCTCGGGGTTGTAGGTGTAGGTGAAATTGAAGGTCTGCGATACCAACTCACCAACGCTCTGGGTGGCACTCAATCGGTTGCCCTCCTCGCTGAAGTTGAGCTGCACAACCATTTCCTCGTTAGTCATACGCTCCTCCTCGCCGTCGTTGTAGAGCCAACTCACACTTTCGAACCTCCACGAAGTACCCTTCAAGGGGTCGGTGGCGGCAGGCTCGGGAATATCATATTCGGCCAGCTGCTCGGGGGTGGCAGCCTCTGCGAAAGTCACCTCGGGATGATGACCACGGACAAGTAGGTAGTTGTAGTAGCTGACAACCCAGCTGCCGTCCATAACAGGCTCCTTTACATTAGTATTCACAGTTTTGAACACAAGGTGGTCATTGTCGAGCAGTTCGTAAGTGCAGTCGAAAACAACATCCCTGCCATCCAATCTCATCTCCATGGACGACTCGGTATACTTGGAGCAGTGATAGGTGTAAATGGTCTCGCTAAGGCCCTCCTCTCCATCGGTTGCAAAGGTGGCAATTCCCTCTTTATGAAAGGTGAAGTAGTAGGGCTCACCGATGATCTCAGCAGGCGTAATCACCTCCATATTGTCCACCGCTATCGTCATCTGATAGACAGTCCAAGTGTCCAAAAGCACCTCGGGCATCTCGGATACTTGGGGCTTGGGGTCGGGAGTCGGGTCCTCATTACCTGTGCGGTCACAAGCACAAAAAAACAGGCACAGGGCCAATGCAAGAGCAAATTTTGATTTCATAGTTAGCTAAATTTTTAAGTGAGGTTACAACATTTCTAATAGTATAGATGCATTGTGGCGACAAAATGTTGCATGGGGAAGAAAAAATTCCAAAAAAAATGGCGACTGCCCATTAAATTAGCCATCGGAGAATGGTTTTTAGGGCCTATAAGACCTATAGGCCCCATTAATTTAGGTCAATCCGGTCGTCAGCAGTCCAAAATCTCATTTTGTCAACTTTCAATTTTCAACTTTCAATTTTCAATTGTATCTTTGTGGGTTAATTGGGAAAATATCGAACAAAAAGAAAAATATACAGTTATGAGTAACCTCAACCTTTCCGAACAGGAGATTCAGCGTAGGGCCTCGCTTCAGGCACTCCGCGACTTGGGCATCGACCCCTATCCCGCTGCACGCTACGATGTGACAGCCACCGCAGCACAGCTCGCCGCCGAGTACAAACCCGAGCTCGGCAACTTCGCCGACATCACCATCGCAGGTCGTCTGATGAGCCGCCGTATTATGGGTAGCGCCTCGTTCTTCGAGCTGCAGGACCACACAGGCCGTATCCAGGTCTACATCCGTCGTGACGATGTGTGCCCCGAGGGCGACACCACCCTCTACAATACCGTATTCAAAAAGCTGCTCGACATCGGTGACATCATCGGTGTGCGCGGCTTCGCATTCATAACCCAGACGGGCGAACTCTCGATTCACTGCAAGGAGTTCACCATCCTCTCCAAGAGCATCCGCCCCCTGCCCATCGTGAAGGAGAAGGATGGTCAGGTGTTCGACGCCTTCGCCGACCCCGAGCAGAGGTATCGTCAGAGGTATGTGGACCTCATCGTGAATCCCCACGTGAAGGATATTTTCGTTAAGAGGGCCAAGATTATGAACACTATGAGGGAGTACTTCAACGAGGCAGGCTGTCTGGAGGTTGACACCCCCGTACTGCAGCCCATCCCCGGTGGTGCTGCAGCTCGCCCCTTCATCACCCACCACAACTCGCTCGACACGGACCTCTACCTGCGTATTGCCAACGAGCTCTACCTGAAGCGTCTTATCGTGGGCGGCTTCAACGGTGTCTATGAGTTCTCGCGCAACTTCCGCAACGAGGGTATGGACCGCACCCACAACCCCGAGTTCACCTGTATGGAGATCTACGTATCTTACAAGGACTATAATTGGATGATGGCTTTC
>JAZQZA010000095.1:0-17378 GCA_045633765.1 Tidjanibacter sp.
ATTTTTAACTTTGTTAATTTACTCATAATCGTACGATTTATTTGCTAGCGAGTGCAAAGTTAATATATGCCCTTAGGGACGAGTCAAGAGAAAAATGAAATATTTTCAGCAGAAAATTAAAAATAGGCAATATTATATGTCTCACTTGTATTGGGTCCTATTTTAGACTACATAGAAGACTACACGCCAAAAATAAATTAGAGTTCAAACGATTTTACAAGCAAAGTCGTTTCACAATACAAAAGAATAATATCTTGTGTATAAACAGATTCGGCGGTAAAAATAATTCACCGCCGAAAAAGTGTAACCCTAACGGGCCTTCCTTATTTTATAATAGGTATCTCTACTATCTGCGTCTTTTGGGCATCATTGGCATACGCATAGGCATACGCTTGTTGCCCGCACCTGCCGCCATCTTCATAACCTTGCGCATATCATCAAACTGTTTCAACAGGCGGTTGACATCCTGAAGGGTTGTGCCGCTACCGGCTGCAATACGGGCCTTGCGCGAAGGGTTGATAATCTCGGGGTGCTCCCTCTCGGCGGGGGTCATCGAGCCGATGATGGCCTCGGTCTGCTTGAATACATCGTCGGAGATATCCACACCTCTTAATGCCTTGTCCATGCCGGGAATCATACCCATCAGCTCCTTCATTGAGCCCATCTTCTTAATCTGACCAATCTGCTCAATGAAATCGTTGAAGTTGAACTCGTTGCGATAGATTTTCTTCTTCAGGCGGCGCTCCTCCTCCTCGCTGAATTGCTCCTGTGCGCGCTCCACGAGCGATACCACATCACCCATACCGAGGATACGGTCGGCCATACGCTCGGGGTGGAAGACATCCAGAGCCTCCATCTTCTCGCCCTTGGAGATGAACTTGAGGGGTTTGTTAACCACCGAGCGAATCGAGATAGCCGCACCACCACGGGTGTCGCCATCGAGCTTGGTGAGCACAACGCCGTCGAAGTCGAGGCGCTCATTGAACTCGCGTGCGGTGTTCACAGCGTCCTGACCCGTCATCGAATCCACAACGAAGAGTGTCTCGGAGGGTTTCACTGCAGCCTTCACAGCCTCAATCTCCTGCATCATCTGCTCATCGACAGCCAGACGACCTGCCGTATCGACGATGACCGTATTGATACTCTTGCTCTTTGCATACTTAATGGCGTTCTCGGCAATCTGCACGGGGTTTTTGTTGCCATCCTCGGTGTATACCTCCACGCCCACCTGCTCGCCCAGAATCTTGAGCTGGTCGATAGCTGCGGGACGATAGACATCGCCTGCCACGAGCAACACGCTGCGACTCCTCTTCTCTTTGAGCAGTTTGGCGAGTTTGCCCGAGAAAGTGGTCTTACCGGAGCCCTGAAGACCTGCAATCAGGATCACTGCAGGGTGGCCCGAGAGGTTGATGTCGGTGGCGGTACCACCCATCAAAAGCGCCAACTCGTCGCGCACAATCTTGGTCATCATCTGACCGGGCTTCACGGCCGTAAGTACATTCTGGCCCAGAGCCTTCTGCTTCACCTCATCGGTGAAGGTCTTGGCCACCTTGTAGTTTACATCGGCGTCAATCAGTGCGCGGCGAATCTCTTTGAGTGTTTCGGCTACGTTGATTTCGGTGATTTTGCCCTCACCTTTGAGAATCTTAAATGACCTCTCTAACTTCTCGGATAAATTCTCAAACATATCTTATATCTTTATGCTCTTCTATTTGTCTGACACATAGTTCTTGGGGTGGCAAAGATAATAAAAAAGGTTTGTTTCGCACTTTATTGTCTGCGGTTTTTCTCTTTTTTATATAATATTACTATATTGTGGTGCGTTATTTTCCCACAAATAGTTTGAATATAAAAGAGTGCCTATGTAGAAAATCGCCTCCAAAGAACCATATAACAGAGATTTGAACTATTATGAACAAACAGGCAATTACAATTTTGGGTAGCCTTGCAGGTGCCGCAGTTGTGGGCGCCCTTACGGCTACAATCATTCTCCACACAGCAAAAGAGAACAGCCCCTCGGGGGTGGTCGCAGACCCCTTTCCCACAGAGTTTCAGGGACAGGCAGATATGAATCACTTCACCAGCTACAAGCAGGAGAAGTATCCCGATTTGACCTATGCGGCCGAGAACGCTGTGAAGGCGGTGGTTAATATTGAGGCGACAGTGAGAGTGCAGAACTCCAACAACATCGACCCCTTCTTCCAATTCTTCGGCATCCCGCAGGGCTATGGCGCACCCTCGACCCGTGAGGCCAAGGCCGGCGGTAGCGGTGTGTTGATAACCGCCGACGGCTACATTGTGACCAACAACCACGTGATTGATGGAGCCAAGTCGCTGAAGGTGAAACTCTACGATGGTCGCACTTTTGCGGCCGAGATTGTCGGCTCCGACCCCACAACCGATGTGGCCCTTCTGAAGATTGAGGGGAGTGATTACCCATTCCTCAAATTCGGCTCGAGCGATGCGCTCCGACTTGGCGAGTGGGTGCTTGCTATCGGCTCACCCTTCGACCTCCAATCGACCATCACCGCAGGTATTGTGAGTGCCAAGGCCCGAAACCTCGGAGCCATCCCCTCGCAGTATAGCATTGAGTCGTTCATCCAAACCGATGCGGCCGTCAATCCCGGTAATAGTGGTGGCGCGCTGGTCAATACTGCCGGTGAGCTCGTCGGAATCAACACCCTCATCCAGTCCCAGACGGGCAGTTACATCGGCTACTCGTTTGCCGTGCCAAGCAGTATTGTGCAGAAGGTCGTGGTGGACCTCAAGGAGTTTGGCATTGTTCAGCGAGCCCTGCTTGGTATCTCCTACCAAGAGATTAGCGCCGATTTCGTTGATGCCTATGGCAAGGAGTATGGCATTGAGGAGATTGGCGGAGCCTATGTTGCCGAGGTTGTATCGGGTGGTGCTGCTGCCGACTCGGGCATACGTAAGGGCGACATTATTCTCTCCATTGACGACATTCTAATTGGCCCCAATAGCCACATTAGCGAGATTATCGCCACCAAGCGTCCGGGCGAAAAAGTGAAAATTTCGGTAAAAAGAGATGGTGAAGTGAAACTTTTTGAGGTCACCCTGCGTAATAAGGCCGGAAAGACAGATCCCGTGAGCAAACAAGACCTCGCATCGCTCGACTCTCTCGGTGGTGCATTTGAGACTGTGAGCCGCCGCACAGCGCAGAATCTCGGTATTGCAGGTGGTGTGAAGGTGACACAGGTACACGAAGGAGGCTTCCTCGCAAGAGCCCGCGTAAGACCCGGTTTTGTTATCACCCACATCAACGAGGAGGCTGTAGGGAGCCTTGCCGATATGGAGGCTTTGTTGGCAAGTGGCAAGTTGGGCGAGAAAATCTACTCCGTAGATGGAATCTACCCCTCCACAGGCCGAGCTGCAAGCTATTCGCTCGTGGAATAACCCCCTCGGATGGTGAAGACTATGGGAGGCTGTCCACCGAAACAAAAGATAAGTATATAAGAAGATAATAAAGTAAAAGTTTAGAGATGAGACAGTTAAAAATCACCAAGTCAATCACCAATCGTGAGAGTGCATCGCTCGATAAATACCTTCAGGAGATCGGTAAGGAGGAACTCATTACCGTTGAGGAGGAGGTGGAGCTTGCCCAGCGCATCCGCAAGGGCGATCAGGAGGCACTCGAGAAACTCACCAAGGCTAACCTCCGTTTTGTGGTGTCGGTAGCCAAGCAGTATCAGAATCAGGGCCTTTCGCTCCCCGACCTTATCAACGAGGGTAACCTGGGCCTTATCAAGGCTGCCGAGAAGTTCGATGAGACTCGTGGTTTCAAGTTCATCTCCTACGCTGTATGGTGGATTCGTCAGTCGATTCTTCAGGCTCTGGCCGAGCAGTCGCGTATCGTGCGCCTTCCCTTGAATCAGGTGGGCTCGCTCAACAAAATCAATAAGGCTTTTGGCCGTTTTGAGCAGGAGAATGAGCGCACCCCCTCGCCCGAGGAGCTCGCCGATATGCTCAACCTTCCCAAAGAGAAGGTGTCGGACACTCTGCGTGTTTCGGGCCGCCACGTTTCGGTTGATGCACCCTTTGCCGATGGCGAGGACAACAACCTGCTGGATGTGCTTGTGAATGCCGATTCGCCCAATGCCGACAGGGGCCTTATTAATGAGTCGCTGGCTACCGAGGTGGATCGTGCACTCGACACCCTCACCGACCGCGAGAAGGACATCATTAAGTACTTCTTCGGTATTGGTTGCTCGGAGATGACTCTTGAGGAGATTGGCGAGAAGTTTGGCCTCACACGCGAGCGCGTACGCCAGATTAAGGAGAAGGCCATCCGCCGTCTGCGCCACAGCAGCCGTAGCAAGTTGCTCAAATCCTACCTCGGATAAATAGACAAAAGAAAGTCATCGTTCTCGGTGACTTTTTTTGTGGGCCATAAAATAAGACAAAGTATAACAAAGGGACTGCCAAACCTGCAGTCCCTTTGTTGTGTTTAATAGGTGAAGGATGAGCCGCCGATAAACTCCCTCAGAAGCGAGGTGGGGGGAATCTCCTTGTCGTCCAGTAGCGAGAAGTTGTCGATAAACCTCAGGAGCCTTACGGCCTCGCCATAGACCTCCTCGGTTTCGGGTACGCTCATCAGCAGCGGCATAAGCTTGCTCTTGAGTACGGGTAGCTCATACAGCAACGACGAGTTGAACATCACATCGGCATTCTCCTGATAGGGGAAGATGTACTTCTCCTCACCTCGGCGCACGCTCTGCCAACGCTTGAGTGTGGCCTCGGCCGAGGTGCCACGATAGGCGTTGTCCCTCACCATACGGCGGATGAGTCGGTTGTCGGTGGTGTGGATGCGCGAGAGGTCGTCCATCGATATTGAGGTCAGGCAGGAGATGTAGACCTTGAACTTGAGGTTGTCGGCAATGGCGGCTGTGAGCTTGGGGTTGAGGCCGTGAATGCCCTCCACGATGAGTATCGAGCGGTCGTTTAGTTGCAGTGGCTCGTCGTGCCATTGGCGGCGACCGGTGATGAAATCGTAGCGTGGAATATCAACCCTCTCGCCAGCAAAGAGCCTGTTGAGGTGGTCGTTGAAGGTGGCGATGTCCAGAGCGTCGATGGTCTCGAAGTCGTAGTCGCCGTTCTCGTCGCGTGGGGTGTCCTCACGGTCGAGGAAGTAGTCGTCGAGCGAAATCATTGTGGGCACAAGTCCGAGGATGCGTAGCTGTATGCCCAGACGCTTCGAGAAGGTGGTCTTGCCACTCGAGGATGGGCCGCTGACGAGCACCACACGGGTACCCTGGGCTTTGTGGGCCTCGGCAATGCGGTCGGCAATGGCTGCGAGTTTCTTCTCGTGGAAGGCCTCGGCGATTTTTATCAGGTCGCTACCGTCGCCCTCGGCAATCTTGCGGTTGAGCTGACCGATGTTCGAAACGCCCATAACATCCACCCAGTTGCGGTACTCCTGAAAGACATCGAACATCTTGTCCTGTGGCACCATAGGCTCAATGGTTGTGGGCTCACGACGCGAGGGTACGGCGATGTAGATGCCGTTGTAGTAGACCTTTAGGTCGTAGAGGTGGAGGTATTTGGTTGAGGGTGCAAGTGCCCCGTAGAAGTAGCCTGCCAGGTCGCCCAGCGTGTAGAAGGTGATGTAGAGATGGGGGCGGGAGGAGATAATCTCCACCTTGTCCTCGAAGCCCAGACGGCGGTAGATATCCAACACCTCATCTTTGGGTAGTTTGTGGCGTACGATGGGCATATCGGCAGCAATGATTTCATCCAGACGACTCTTGATGGCCGCCACAATCTCGGGTGTGGAGGTCACCCCCTCAATCTCGCAGTAGAAACCGCGCGATACGGAGTGGGTTATGCGCAGTCGCCCGTTGGGGTAGAGGTCCCTGACGGCTTTGTGGAGCGCCAGGAAGAGTGTGCGCTGATAGACCCTTGAGCCTTCGAAATGGGTGATGTCGATGAATCGCACGCTTGAGGGCTCGCTAATCTTGGCGTCCAGTTCGCGGATAGTGTTGTTTACATAGGCTGCCAGGAAGGGTTGGCCGCTCTTGCTACGCAATCCTTCGGCTATGCTACCGAGCGATGTGCCCCAATCAACCTCCATTGTGGAGCCGATGTTTTCGCATATAATCTTTACTTTGTCCATATTTGAAGTCTTTGAGGTTTTCGGAAATGTTGTTTAGACCTTTTCAAAGTTACGAAAAACTTTGTACATTTGTCACACTTGTATAACAAAAAGAGTAGAAAAAGAGTATGAAAAGAGTTCAATGCACCATTCTTGCCCTTGTGGCCACCCTTCTGATGGTGGGTTGCGGCTCCCGAAAGGGCGCAACCGAGAATATTATCATCATCTCCACCAGCGATATTCACGCCAAGATTGATATGATGCCACGCTTGGCAACATTTGTTCAGGAGGCAAGAGAGCAGGATACGGCCCGAGTGTTCCTTGTGGATGCGGGCGACAGGTGGACGGGTAATGCCTATGTCGATATGGCTCCCCACGCAGGTAGGCCCATTATTGAGCTGATGAATAGCATTGGGTATGATGTTGCCACCTTCGGCAACCACGAGTTCGATATGGGCCTCGATACGCTCCAGAGGAGGGTGGAAGATGCCGAGTTCGACCTCGTGCTGGCCAATGTCAATACGGGCAAAACCCCTCTCAAACAGCCCAAACCCTATGTTGTTAAGGAGGTTGGCGGTGTGAAGGTGGGCTTCCTCGGCCTTGTGACCAACTATGCCAACGGCCACCCCGATGGTGACGACCCCGTATATGTGGGTACCGAGTTCTTCTCGCCCGAGTGGACTGCCGAGAAGTATGGCAAGAAGTTGCGCGAGAGGTGCGATGTGATGGTTGTCATCTCCCATTGCGGCCTTGATAGGGATACAACCAATGTGGCTTCGGCCTTCCCCTATGCCGACCTCATTATCAGCGGCCACACCCACGAAACCTACTCGGGCACGGCGGCCGATGTGGCTGTGGTGCAGGGTAGCAACAAACTCAAGGCTGTGGGCGTAACGACCATTAAGGTTGTCGATGGCGAGGTTACTTCGCTCGAGAGTCGCTATCTATCGCTGCCCAAGGAGGGCGATGAGCAGATGGAGGCAGGCCTTGCCGACTACTACAACAATCCTTTCCTTACGGAGCCCATAGGCACACTTACCGCTACTGCCACCAAGACGGCTTTGGCGCAGATGATGGCCGATGAGGGACGCCGCGTGGCAGGTACCGACCTCGGCTTCTACCACATTGGCGGCACCCGACTCCACTCGCTTGAGGCGGGCGATGTTACCCGTGCGGATATCTATGAGTTGGAGCCATTTCAGAGCTACCTTGCGGTTACAACAATGACTCTCGAGGAGATTAAGCAGATGATTGTCAATAAGTTCAACGATACGACAAACTACAAGGAGTCCCACCGCGAGGACCTCATCCCCTCGGGCCTTGAGTACACCATCCTGACGGATGCGAAGGGCGACGCTGTGGATGTGGTGTTCCGCCCCGAGGTGGAGAAGGAGCTCTATACGGTTGCGATGTCGGACTATGTCTATGGCAATAAAGTCTATGCCTACCCTCGTCGCCCCGAGACGAGCCGTACGCCCCTTGTTACTGACTACCTCATCGAGCTCTTCGCCCGTGGTCCCGTGACTCCCGACAATGCCTCGCGCGTAACCATTAAATAGCTAACACTGAGAATCTTTACGCTTGAAATCTTAAACCTTAAATGCAATGAAACAACTACTATCCCTCTTGTCGCTAATGCTATTTGTAGCTGTGGGCGCAACCAGCTGTGCCCAAGGCGACAAACCATCTTCCAATGAGATTTGGTACACCACAACCGATGGAAATATTGTGTATCCAAAACTAGGGGCCCTCGGTTCCCATATTATTTCCAACACCTATAGCAATGGTAAGGGAGTGATAATCGTCGAGGGTGATAATATAGAGAAGATTGGAAATGGCGCATTCTATGAATGCGACTCGCTGACAAGCATCACCATTCCCGACAGCGTTACTTCGATTGGAGATAGCGCATTCGAGGATTGCGACTCGCTGACAAGCATCACCATTCCCGACAGCGTTACTTCCATTGGAGATTGGGCATTCCGTGGTTGCGACTCGCTGACAAGCCTCACTATTCCCGACAGCGACACTTCGGTTGGAAATTGGGCATTCGATGGTTGCTCCTTGCTGAAAGACACTTATGTGAACATAACCGATTTAGCGGCATACGCCACAGGCAATACAACTGGTGAGTTCCCTGGTGCAAAGCACCTAATGATTGATGACACAGAAATAACAGAACTGGTTATTCCCGACAGCGTTACTTCGATTGGAGAGAGAGCATTCCTTGATTGCACCTCACTGACAAGTGTCACCATTCCCGACAGCGTTACTTCAATTGGACATTATGCATTCTCTGGTTGCTCCTCGCTGCCAAGCATCACCATTCCCGACAGCGTTACTTCGATTGGACATGGGGCATTCGATGGTTGCACCTCGCTGCCAAGCATCACCATTCCCGACAGCGTCACTGAGATTGGATGGTATGCATTCCGTGGTTGCACCTCACTGACAAGTGTAACCATTCCCGACAGCGTAACTGAGATTGGAGGGGGTGCATTCGAGGATTGCGCCTCGCTGACAAGCATTACCATTCCCGACAGAGTTACTTCGATTGGAGAGAGTGCATTCTATGGTTGCTCCTCGCTTACAAGCATCATCATTCCCGCCAGCGTCACTGAGATTGGAGCATTTGCATTTAGTGATTGCACGAGCCTTACAACAGTGTATTGTAAATCCACGACACCACCAAAGGCAGAATTTGTTGAAGGAAGAGACGGAGATGACTGCATTTATTGGTCAGCCTTTGAAGACGGTGCAAGATGGCGCAAAATTTATGTACCAAAGTCAAGTGTTCAGATGTATAGAATGAGTTCTGGATGGGATGAATTTGCTAGTATTATCTTTGCTGAGGGCACTATGAAGTCACAAGGAAACGAACTCTATCCTATAGAAATCTATCTAATACCCGATATTTCAGATGCAGAGTATAGAGCCATAGCAGACAACGAAGAGTCAATAGACTCCCCCATTTTCGATCATTTCTACTCTTCCTCCTGTAGTTGGTATTGTGGTGGAAGAGTGGATAGGGTTACAGCATCTAGTTATTTGTCCCCCCAGGGAAGGTTCTCATATAAACCCGAGCATGCGCACGACTTTGATTGGGAGAGTGCATGGGTTGAGGGCGTAAGTGGAGATGGTATAGGTCAGTATCTTCTCTATGAGTTCCCCAGTGGACCGAGAGTTACTACGGTGAATATTCTCAATGGATATGTAAAAACCTCAAAAGCTTGGAAGGAGAACTCTCGAGTTAAGAAGTTGAAGGTATACTACAACAATACTCCTATTGCTATCCTAAACTTGGAGGATAGTCGCTCTCTTCAGAGTTTCGATATCGGTACTGTTGGTAGGTTGGAGGGAAGACCTTGGACTTTGAAGTTTGAGATTCTTGAGGTCTATAGAGGCACCAAATATAGAGATACGGTCATCTCGGAGATCTATTTCGATGGAATAGACGTTCATTAGAGGTGGAAAACTTGGTCAGCCTTGTGCAACTTTACCCAGGAGAGGTTTATGCCTCTCCTTTTTTATTGATACCCACATCCTCAATTAACAGCCACGGCAGGTTGCGGGAATTGAAAAAGTAATGTTGCACCATAGGAGAGGTATGGATACAAAAAAAGGTCGCATCTCTGCGACCTTGCTCCTCAGCTAGGACTTGAACCTAGGACCCCCTGATTAACAGTCAGGTGCTCTAACCAACTGAGCTACTGAGGAATTTTCAACACTGCAAACCGTTTGTTTCCGTTTTGCGAGTGCAAATATACGGCAAATTTTCATACCTCCAAATAAAAAGTGAAGTTTTTTTGGAAAAAATTTATTTTCGCCCAATTATTCTCTCTTTTTTGTCTTGCTTTCTCGCGGGAAATCAATATCTTTGTATGTTATGCGTAGAGTATCCATACTATTGGTGGCCCTTTGGGCCGTTTTGACCCTCGGGGCACAAGAGCCCGAGGAGGCCATCTCCTTTGTCTTCGAGCAGACGGAGTGGAACTTCGGACGCATAAATGAGAGCGATGGCGCCATATCCCACAGCTTCCGCTTCCGCAACGAGGCCGACCACTCGGTGGCCATCGAGAGGGTGTATGTGTCGTGTGGTTGCACCTCCACAGACTACTCGCGCCGCCCGATTCGTGCGGGGCAGGAGAGCGAGTTTGTTGTGACCTTCGACCCCGAGGGGCGCAGCGGCAGAGTCGACAGGGTGGTGACCATCGTCTACGACGGCGGCAAGGGTACCACCGACCTGCACATCAAAGGCAGGGTGAAGGCTCGCCCCCTCTCGGTGGAGGAGACACATCCCTACGAGCTAGGTGGAGGAGTGAGGTGCGACGGGCTCTATCGAGACTTCGGTCGTGTGGCACAGAAGCGCACCAAGAGTATGACGCTGGCCCTTGTGAACACCTCGAGTGAGGTCGTGGAGATTGGGGTGCAGTGGGAGAGCCGTAGCGGTATGCTGGAGATTGAGGTGCCCACAATGCTTGCCTCTGGGGCGAGCGCGTTGGCAACCCTCACCTATCGCCCTTCGGCACTCGAAGATGTGTGTGGTGGGCCGGTGGAAGATGAATTCCGCTTGCTGATTGATGGGGCTCCCTCGGGCGAATTGTTCCGTACATCGGCGGAGGTGGATGTGCAAAAGTGATAGAGCATCAAAAGAGGAAACTCTGTGTGAAATAAGGAAACAACAACACAAACTAACATAAAAACTACTTAAGAAGAGTTATGTACGAAATTCTGAAGAAAGTAAAGTTGGCAGAGAATATCTACCTGATGGATATTCACGCCCCCAGAGTGGCCGCTTCGGCACACCCCGGACAGTTCATCATCCTTCGTTCCACCCCCGAGGGTGAGCGTATTCCCCTGACCATCTCGGACTACGACACAGAGCGTGGCTCGGTGCAGATTGTGGTGCAGACCTTGGGCGTTTCGACCCTCAAGTTGGCCGAGAAGGAGGAGGGCGATTCGATTGAGGACTTCGCAGGTCCCCTTGGCCGTCCCTCGGACTTCATCTACGAAAACCTCGAGGAGCTCAAAGGCAAAAAACTCCTCTTCATTGCAGGTGGTGTGGGTACTGCTCCCGTCTATCCCCAGGTTAAGTGGCTCAAGGAGCACGGTGTGGATGCCGATGTTATCATCGGTGCCAAGACCAAGAGCCTCTTGATTTTGACCGAGGAGATGAAGGCTGTGGCTGGCAATCTCTATATCGCTACCGACGATGGCTCGGAGGGCTTCCACGGTATGGTTACCGGTTGCCTCAAGAAACTCGTTGAGGAGGATGGCAAGAAGTACGACACTGTCATCACCATCGGTCCTATGATTATGATGAAGTTCGTGTCGCTCACCACCAAGGAGCTCGGCATCCCCACCATTGCATCGTTGAACTCGCTGATGGTTGATGGTACGGGTATGTGTGGTGCTTGCCGTGTGAGCGTTGGTGGCAAGACCAAATTCACCTGCGTTGATGGTCCCGAGTTCGACGCCCACGAGGTGGATTTCGACGAGGCTATGCGTCGTAGCGGTCAGTATCGCGACGAGGAGCAGCGCCGTCTGGAGAAATACAAAGACCACAAGTGCCGCATCGGTCTGGACAAATAAACCGTAAGTAGAACCTTTTTAAGAGAGAAGAAAGAGATTATGGCAAATATTATTTCGCGTACTCCCGTCAGGGAGCAGGATCCCGTAAAACGAGCTGCCAACTTCGAGGAGGTATGCTACGGTTTCAATGTTGAGGAGGCACAGCGTGAGGCTTCCAGGTGTCTGAACTGTCGCAACCCCCGTTGTGTGCAGGCTTGCCCCGTGAACATTCAGATTCCCAACTTCATCGCCGAGGTTGTTGCAGGTAACTTCCAGCAGGCTGCCGACATCATTGCCGAGGACTCGTTGCTGCCCTCCATTTGTGGCCGTGTGTGCCCCCAGGAGAGCCAGTGCGAGGGTTCGTGTATCTTGGGTATCAAACACGAGCCTGTGGCTATCGGTAAGCTGGAGCGCTTTGTGGGCGATTGGCAGTTGGAGAACGGCTCGAAAGAGGTGGCAGAGATTGCTCCCAACGGCAAGAAAGTGGCTGTTGTGGGTAGTGGCCCCGCAGGCCTGGCTTGTGCTGCCGACCTGGCAAAATTGGGCTATGAGGTGACCGTTTTCGAGGCTCTCCACCGCCTGGGTGGTGTGTTGAGCTACGGTATTCCCGAGTTCCGTCTGCCCAAGGAGCGCATTGTTGCCCGTGAGATTGAGAAGGTTTCGAGGCTGGGTGTGAAGTTCGAGAAGAACATCATCGTAGGCCGCACCGTAACCATCGACAGCCTTATGGACGAGGA
This sequence comes from Tidjanibacter sp., assembly GCA_045633765.1. Lineage (GTDB taxonomy): Bacteria > Bacteroidota > Bacteroidia > Bacteroidales > Rikenellaceae > Tidjanibacter. The sequence goes on from JAZQZA010000095.1 coordinate 12,418, forward strand.
GGGCTTCTCGGCCGTCTTCGTAGGCTCGGGTGCAGGTCTTCCCAAGTTTATGGGCATCCCCGGTGAGAACCTCAATGGCGTATTCTCGGCCAACGAGTTCCTCACCCGTATCAACCTTATGGGTGCATTTGCTCCCGAGGAGAACGACACTCCCGTACGCCGCGGTAAGAAGGTGGCAGTTGTGGGTGGCGGTAATGTGGCTATGGACGCTGTGAGGTCGGCAAAACGACTTGGCGCCGATGCCTACATCGTCTATCGTCGTTCGGAGGCAGAGCTTCCCGCACGCGTTGAGGAGGTACACCACGCCAAAGAGGAGGGTGTGCAGTTCGCAATGCTCACCAACCCCGTGTCGATTGAGGCCGATGAGAAAGGCTGGGTTAGGGCTCTGAAGTGTGTGAAGATGGAGCTTGGCGAGCCCGATGAGAGCGGCCGTCGTTCGCCCGTGGAGGTTGCAGGCTCGGAGTTCGAGATTGAGTGCGACACCGTTATTATGGCACTTGGTACCTCGCCCAACCCCCTGATTGCTTCGACCACCGAGGGCTTGGAGCGCAACCGTCGTGGCTGCCTTGTGGCTACCGAGGAGGGTGCAACCACTCGTGAGGGTGTCTTCGCAGGTGGTGACGCTGTGACCGGTGCAGCAACCGTTATTCTTGCAATGGGTGCTGGTCGTAAGGCTGCCAAGGCTATCCACGCCTACTTGGAGAACAAATAATATATAAATAGGTATGATTCTGTCGAACCTGAAAAATAGGGTGGAGCTCGAAAAACTCCACCCTTTGATGCCACGACTCTTTGAGTTCATCGAGAGCCACGACATCCTCTCTATGCCCCTCGGTATCCACGAGATAGAGGGCCGTGACCTGTTTATCAACAACTGCGCTCCCGACCTTTTCACCAAGGAGAATGCCCCCATTGAGGTCCACCGCGACTATATCGATGTTCAGGTAGTCTTGGAGGGCGAGGAGACTATGGGTTGGAAACCTCTGGAGGAGATTAAGGAGTGGCGTGGTGAGTACAACGCGGAGAAGGATGTGCGCTTTTCGGATGAGCGTTGCGACCATTTCGTGACTCTCAAGGCCGGCGAGCTCACCGTTTTTTATCCCGAGGATGGTCACGCCCCCGCCATTGGCAGTGGGCCCATTCGTAAGTTCATCGCCAAACTGAAAAAATGCATATAACGAGCGACTGCTGCGTTGCACTGCGATAAATCCCCTCCTCATTTGCGCCAAGCAAACTGCGGAGGGGATTTTCTTGTGCGCCTTGCATTCATCTCGCTATCTGCATTTTTTTTATTTTCAAGGGAAGGCGGTCGGTAGTACCACCCTCACTCGCTGGCACCGTTGTGCCCTGCGGACTCGCCTTCTCGTTTGGCAAAAAATTCCCTCCGTTCTCTGCATTTTTACCTTCCAAAGAAATCACCCTCACTCGCTGGCACCGTTGTGCCCTGCGGCAGGCGGCTTTCAAAAAATAGGCCCAACCTTTTTTGTGGTTGGGCCTATGGTATCTATTGTGCCTCTACATATTTATAGAGTCTATCGCCGCGGTGGACTTGCTGGGGTAGTTTCACCGAGCACTTGCGCCCCTGAACTGCTACCTCTGTGGGTTTCTCATCAACCCATATCTGGTCGGGTTTGAACTCCACAGCACCGGTGGTCTCGCCCGAGATGAGTATCTTGCGGCCAAGCTCCAGGGGTGAGGCCTCCACCAAAATCTCCGCAACCTTTGCCTTCTTGAAGACATTGGTCACACGGCCCACATAGACCTTCTTCACTGTCGAGGCCGAGCCGTAGTTCTGGCTGAGCTCAACGATGGGTTGGTTGAGATAATATCCTCCCCAGAAGCCGCGGTTGAAGACTGTGGAGAGTTCCTCTTTCCATTTGGCAATCCTTTCGGGGGTGAACGAGCCGTGCTCAATAGCCCTCAGGGCTCTGTCGTAGCACTCAACGACCCTCTTTACATACTCGGCAGGGCGTGCGCGGCCCTCAATCTTGAGCACCCTCACACCCGCATCAACAAACCTATCCAGGAAGTCGATGGTGCAGAGGTCCTTGGGCGAGAGGAGGTAGGTGCCCTCGGCGTGGAGCTCCTCGCCCGTATCCCTATCTACAAGTTTATAGGCGTGGCGGCAAATCTGGCGACAAGCACCCCTGTTGGCCGAGCAACCCGTGGCGTGGAGTGAGAGGAAGCACTTGCCGCTCACACTCATACACAGCGCACCGTGGGCAAACATCTCGATTTTGACCTTCTCACCCGCGGGGCCGCAGATATTCTCGCGCTCAATCTTGTCATATACACCCCTCACTTGCTCAAGCGAAAGCTCCCTTGCCAGCACAACCGTGTCGGCCCATTGGGAGTAGAACCTCACCGTCTCACTATTGGAGATGGAGAGCTGGGTGGAGATGTGCACCTCGAGCCCTTTGGAGCGGGCGTAGAGGATGGCTGCCTGGTCGCTCACGATGACTGCATCGACCCTCTCTTCGGCGGCCCTATCGAGCAGAGCGTGGAGTGTATCTATCTCATCCTCATAGACAACCGTATTGACCGTAAGGTAGGCTTTTTTGCCGTGCTCGTGGGCAATGGCAACAATCTTTGCCAAGTCGTCGAGGGTGAAGTTTGCGGCCGAAGCGGAGCGCATATTGAGCTGCCCAACGCCAAAATATACCGAGTCGGCACCCGCCGCAATGGCTGCGTGGAGCGCCTCATAGCACCCACAAGGGGCCATAATCTCAATGTCGGAGCGTTTGATTCCCATAGAATGAAAAGTTGGTTTTTAGTTTTTGCGTCCCAGCAGACTCTGGGCCAATTCGCGTAGTGGCTCAACCCTCTCGGAGTCGGCCTCAAGGCTATCGAGAGCTGCCATTGCCTTCGAGAAGTGGAGATTAATCTCCCCCTCGGCAATCTCCCTGACGCCCAGCGAGTCGTATATTGCCAGCACTCGGCTGATCTTCTCCTCGGGGGCTATCGTGCTGTCCTTGAGTAGAGCGTGGAGCTGTTTGCGCACAGTGCCATCGGCCCTGTCAAAGGCGGTAATCATCAGAAAACTCTTCTTGCCCTCCAGAATATCGCCGCCGATGGGCTTGCCGAGTTGTGCCTCGGTGCCGTAGGCATCCAGCAGGTCGTCTTGCAGCTGGAAGGCCAAGCCGAGCTCGGTTGCAAAGGCGAAGAGGTGCTGACGGCTCAAGGTGTCGGCACCACCCTGAATGGCTCCAATCATTGTGGCACCTGCCAGCAGAGCAGCCGTCTTCTTGTCAATCATTGACATATACTCCTCGAGGGTAACATCCTCCCTCTTCTCAAACTCCATATCCACCTGCTGACCCTCACAAACGGTCAGGGCTGTGTAGTTGAAACATCCCAGCACGGCGGGCAGATACTCCACGGGGGTCTGCTGCAATAGCTTGTAGGAGTAGATCATCATTGCGTCGCCCGAGAGCAGTGCGGCATTTGTTCCCCACTTGCCATAGACGGAGGGTTTGCCGCGACGCACCGTTGCGTTGTCCATAACATCGTCGTGCAGCAGGGTGAAGGTGTGGAACACCTCGAGTGCCGCCGCTGCGGGGAGTGCCGAGAGGGCATTGTCCGAAAAGATGTTACACGAGAGCACCGTGAGCATAGGCCTGAGGCGCTTGCCTCCTGCCGCAATGGAGTAGGCGATGGGCTCATAGAGTGAGTGTGGAGTGCCGTCCACATCGAGGCCGTTCATATAGTCGGCCACGCTTTTCTGGAGTTCCGAGAGTGAGTACATATCTATATGGTGGTATCAATTTTGTGCAAATATACATTTTTACTTTGTGATTTCACGAAAAATGGGTATTTTTGGAATCGGAAATTTTCCAACTACCCCAAGATATTTATTTCTAAGCTAACAAATAGAGAGTTTCAAGACTATGAAAAAACAACTTACCATCGGTATTGATGTTGGTGGTACCAACACAGTACTCGGCCTTATCGACCGCGATGGCAACTGCCTCGCCCGTACCGACTTCCACACCCAGCGCTCCACCAATGAGGATGGTCCCGTATTCTTCGACGAGTATATGGAGTTGCTCTATGGTGCCATTGAGCGACTGCTTGCTGCGGTGCCCGAGGACTCCAGAGTTGATGGTATCGGTATCGGTGCCCCCAACGCCAACTACTACAAAGGCGCAATCATCAATGCCGCAAACCTCACCTGGAAAGACCGCAATAAACCCTCCAAGGAGGTTATGGGTGAGTTTGAGAAGCAGAACCGTTGCGAGGTTGTCAAACTCCTCAAGAAACGCTTCCCCGCAATCAAGGCCATCGCTATGACCAACGATGCCAATGCGGCTGCTCTGGGTGAGTTGTACTACGGTGGCGGCAAGAGCCTCAAACGCAAAGACCTCGTGGAGATTACCCTCGGTACAGGTCTTGGTAGCGGTTTTGTGAGCAATGGCGACATCATCTATGGTCACAACTCCTTTGCCGGCGAGCTCGGTCACATCATCGTAGAGCCCGGTGGTCGCAACTGCGGTTGTGGCAACAATGGTTGCTTGGAGACCTACGCTTCGGCTACAGGTATCCGTCGTACGGCTCTCAATCTGATTGACAACACCGGCACCCCCAGCGTGCTGCGCAAAATTGAGCGCGATAAACTCACCGCCAAGGATGTGAGCATTGCAGCTGCTGCTGGCGACCGCCTCGCTTTGGAGGTGTGGGATATCACCGGCCACTACCTGGCACTCGGTATCTCCACCGCTGTGGTGGTTACCTGTCCCGAGGCTGTGTTCCTCTTTGGTGGTCCCACCAAGGCCGGCGACCTGCTGATGAATCCCTTGAAGAAATATCTGGAGAAGTATATGCTGGCTGCTATGAAGGACACCAAGATTATGTTCTCCAAGCTCGGTGAGGATGCTGCTATCCTGGGTGCTTCGGCTCTGGCTCTCAACGCCATTGCTGCTCTGAAGAAGTAGGAGATCACATACAACAAATAAAGCAGAGGC
>JAZQZA010000096.1:0-8662 GCA_045633765.1 Tidjanibacter sp.
CGACATGGCTACGATCCGACTTGCGAGCGTAAGGATATTTATCTTAAGTATGCGATGCAGCTTATCGATGCTGGCTGGGCATACTACGCATTCGACACCCCCGAGGAGCTCAACTCGCTGCGTGCCGAATTGGAGGCCAAGGGCGAGACTTTCTGCTACAACTATGCAGTCAGGGAGAAACTTGCAACATCTTTGCGCCTTTCGGCCGAGGAGGTTGAGGAGCGCAAGGCTCGTGGCGACCAGTGGGTTATCCGTTTCAAGATGCCCGAGAACGAGGTTGTGGCAATGGACGACCTCATCCGTGGTCACGTAGAGATGAACACCTCCACCTTGGACGACAAGGTGCTCTACAAGTCGGCCGACGCACTCCCCACCTATCACCTGGCAAACATCGTGGATGACCACCTGATGGAGATTTCGCACGTTATCCGTGGCGAGGAGTGGTTGCCTTCACTCCCCTTGCACTATCTGCTCTATCGTGCATTTGGCTGGGAGGAGAGCCGCCCCGAGTTTGCACACCTTCCCCTGCTGTTGAAACCCACAGGTCAGGGCAAGTTGAGCAAGCGTGACGGCGACAAACTCGGCTTCCCCGTATTCCCCCTCAAGTTCGTTGCACCTTCGGGCGAGGTTTCGCGCGGCTACCGCGAGGATGGCTACTTCCCCGAGGCCTTCATCAATATGTTGGCACTTCTGGGCTGGAACCCCGGCACCGAGCAGGAGATTTTTTCTATGGATGAACTTATTGAGGCCTTCTCGCTGGAGAGGGTTGGCAAGTCTGGCGCAAGATTCAGCCCCGACAAGGCACACTGGTTCAACGCACAGTATATGCACGCAAGGGACAATGAGGCGGTAGCCGACATCTATGAGGCACAGCTCCGCGAGCGTGGCATTGAGCTCCCAAGAGAGAAGGTTGTGAAGATTGCTTCGCAGATTAAGATGAGGGCAACCTTCCCCGAGGAGTTCTGGGGCCTCTCGTCGTTCCTCTTCGAGGCTCCCACCGCCTACGACGAGAAGGCCACGAAGAAGTATTGGAAAGCCGACGCTCCCCGCATCATTGGTGAGTTGAGGACCATCCTCGAGGGCATCGAGGAGTTCACCGCAGCCGAGATGGAGAGGGTTGTTGGCGGCTGGATTGCCGACAATCAGATTGGTATGGGCCTTATTATGAACGCCTGGAGGCTCTGCATTGTGGGCGAGCCCAAAGGCTTCGGTATGTACGATATGTGCGAGGTACTCGGCAAGGAGGAGAGCCTCCGCCGTCTGGACTCGGCACTCGCTGCTCTCCCCAAAGCAGAGTAAGGAGAGTTGCGAAAAATCAAAAAAAATGCTAACTTGCGCTCAACTTTTGTAGTTGGGCGCATTTTTTTGTGAGTATTTTTGCGAAAAATCAAAAAAATTTGTGACCCCGTGCAACATTTTGGGGTGCTTATGCATCTATATCAATAGAACCCCCTAAAATATATTAAGAGTATGAATTGCAAACTTATCAGATGGATTCTCGGAATCCTTGGTTTTTCGACCGTGGCCACCTCTTGTGAGCTTATTGATGAGATTGGCGGTGGTGGTATGGTTTGTATGTATGGCACCCCCTCGGCCGACTATGTTTTCAATGTAGATATTGTCGATAGTGAGAATGACAGTCCTATTGAAGGTATCCGCGTGAGCGCAATCGAAAAGATTGAACACCAATATTGGGATAGCGAAACGGGAATGGCAACCTACGAGACCATAACCGACACACTCGCCGTAGGCACAACCGATGCAAATGGCAAAGTAGTACTTAATGTCAACTCTTTCCCGAGCGACAAACACACCATCGTGGCCGATGATGTGGACGGGGAGGCTAATGGTAAGTTTGATTCTGCATCTGTCGTACTCACCACCGATAGGGATGACTACAAAGAGCCCGGCAACTCCGGTTGGTATAGTGGCACTGCAACTCACGATGTAACCCTCAAACTCAACAAGAAAACCGAATAGCCTATGAAAAGCAAAATCCTGAAATTCCTAATGGTGGCACTCGGCTTTGGAACCTACACATCCTGCGATGGGCCCGATATGTACGGCTGTCCAATGCCCGCACCGGAGTATGGATGTCCCTATGCAGAGTATAACTTCGATGTGGATGTTGTTGATAGCGAGAACGATGCGCCCATTGAGGGTATTCGCGTGAGCGTGATTGAGAAATACAGCGAGCAACACACCGACACCCTCGCAGTGGGACTCACACAACCCAATGGTAAGGTGCGCCTGCAAGTGGGAAGAATGCCTACCGACAAACACACTCTCGTGGCCGATGATGTGGATGGCGAGGCAAACGGCTCTTTCGACTCCGCATCGGTTGTGGTAAACACCAATGGCGATGGCCCGTGGTATGAGGGCCAAGCAACCGAGGAGGTCACCATAAAACTCAACAAAAAGAGCGAGTAGGCAACTCCAAGACGCACATAACAAAACAAGGAGTGCCCCCGAATATTCGGGGGCACTCCTTCTCTGTGCCATCCTCGAGATAGGTATAGACCTCACGGGATTTCACCTTACCGAAATTGTCGTAGGTAACTGTTCGGTTCTCATACAATAAAAAAAATGGGCGGAGAGTTCTCCGCCCATCATTAATCAGACCAATTTTTCATTAGGGAACATCTACATCGAATGACACCTCATATGTTTCAAAATTGAAGTGCACACCGTAGATTCCAAATCCATAGGACACATCATCTTTAAGATGATAGTAGGTTTTATCTTCAGGGATGAAAAGACCCGAATATGCACAGTCTTGCAGAAAATCTATCATATCCATCCCATCTGAAAATTTAATACTATCGGGTACATCAAGCAACAGGACAGTCGTAGAATTGCCTCTGCTGTCCACCTTACGCAACTCCCTTTCGTGGCCCACATACTCAAACTCACCAGCACCGATGTAGGTGAATTTTTCGGACCTTACCACCTGAAAACCTTTGTCAATAAGATTTGCCAAACAATCATTCACAGAGTATGTTTCAAACGTCACGGAGTAATCCTCCTCATCCACCACAGCATAACCAAAGTCAAAAATACTTATCTCCTGAGCTTTTGCCATTGTCACACCAAGCAAAAGAGCACAAACCATCAACAGTCTTTTCATAACTTTATTGAGTTTTAGTCCATCTTCAAAACTGCAAGGAAGGCCGACTGGGGTACCTGAACATTACCAATCTGGCGCATACGCTTTTTACCCTTCTTCTGCTTCTCCAGCAGTTTGCGCTTACGCGAAATATCACCGCCATAACACTTGGCAGTCACATCCTTACGCACCTGACGCACCGTCTCGCGGGCGATAATCTTCGCACCAATGGCCGCCTGAATGGCAATGTCGAACTGCTGACGAGGGATAAGCTCCTTGAGTTTCTCACACATCCTACGGCCAAAGTCGTAGGCGTGGTCGGTGAAGATGAGCGACGAAAGGGCATCCACAGGCTCACCATTGAGCAGAATGTCGAGCTTGGAGAGTTTGCTCTCGCGGTAGCCAATCTGATGGTAGTCAAACGATGCATAGCCGCGCGAGATACTCTTGAGCTTATCGTAGAAGTCGAACACGATCTCCGAAAGGGGCATATCGAAGTTAATCTCCACCCTCTCGGGGCCGAGGAACACCTGATTTACGAGCGTTCCGCGCTTGTCGATACAGAGTTTGATGACCGCACCGAGGTAGTCGGTCTTGGTGATAATCTGCGCACGAATATAGGGTTCCTCAATCTTATCGACCATAGTCAAATCGGGAAGGCCAGAGGGGTTGTGGACATCGACCACATCGCCCTTCTTGGTCGTAACCTTGAACGACACATTGGGAACGGTGGTGATAACATCCATATCGAACTCCCTATAGAGCCTCTCCTGCACAATCTCCATATGGAGCAAACCAAGGAAGCCACAACGGAAACCGAAACCGAGTGCCAACGAACTCTCGGGCTCAAAGGTGAGTGAGGCGTCGTTGAGCTGCAACTTCTCGAGCGAGGCACGCAAATCCTCATACTCGCTTGCATCCACGGGATAGACACCGGCAAAAACCATAGGCTTCACATCCTCGAAACCGGCAACGCCCTCCTCGCAAGGTCGCTCAACGTGGGTAATCGTATCGCCCACCTTCACATCCTTCGAGGACTTAATGCCCGACATAATGTAGCCAACATTGCCCGCCTTAATCTCGTCCTGCTGCACAAACTTGAGTTTCAGTACGCCAATCTCGTCGGCGTCATACTCCGAGCCCGTATTGAAGAACTTCACCCTGTCGCCCTTGCGAATCGTGCCGTTCATCACACGGAAGTAGCCAATAATACCACGATAGGAGTTGAACACCGAGTCGAAAATCAGAGCCTGCAGGGGAGCATTCTCATCGCCCTGGGGAGCGGGAATCCTCTCCACAATGGCATCCAAAATCTCCTCAATGCCGACACCCGTACGGGCCGAGGCGCAGAGAATGTCGCTCTCATCGCAGCCAATCAGCTCAACAATCTGGTCCTTCACCTCATCGACCATTGCCGACTCCATATCAATCTTGTTGATGACAGGAATAATCTCCAAGTCGTGCTCAAGAGCGAGATAGAGGTTGGAGATGGTCTGGGCCTGAATACCCTGCGAAGCATCCACCACCAGGAGTGCGCCCTCACACGAGGCAATAGCACGCGACACCTCATAGGAGAAGTCCACGTGTCCGGGGGTGTCGATAAGGTTGAGAGTATAGACCTCCCCACCCTTCTCGTACTGCATCTGGATGGCGTGTGATTTGATGGTGATACCCTTCTCGCGCTCGAGGTCCATATCATCGAGGACCTGATTCTGGAGCTCACGCTCCGAAAGGGTTCCGGTCTCCTCCAAGAGGCGGTCGGCCAAGGTGCTTTTACCGTGGTCGATATGTGCAATTATACAGAAGTTGCGTATTCTTTTCATATAACTATATCTATATTGGGTGCAAATGTAAGCATTTTTCCGACAAAATTAAAATCCCACAAAAAGAGAGTAAAAAATGTGACTTGTGGTGAAAAATATACTCTCGCTTATTGCAAAATTGACAATAAAATGATACTTTTGCGGACATTAACCACAAAAACCGCCCTGCCATAATAGGATTTTTCATTCTCTATGGCAGGGCTCATTAAGAGAATTTATGATTTCGATACCGGTAGCCGTTGAGGCAATAATAAAAAAACGCCCCTTCTTGGAGGCAGCCCTCGTGGAGGGTTTGGTCAATCTCTCTGCCCTAGCACGACACATTAAACCAGAGATTGAGAAAATGGTGGGTAAAGAGGTGAATGACAGCGCAGTAATAATGGCGCTCAACCGCCTTGTGCCCCACCTCGAATCCTTCACTGCCGAGAAGGCAAAAGGGATTGTTGAGAACATCGGCGACATCACCGTTCGCAGCAACTTGGCCGACTACACCTTCCTCAACTCCCCCACTCTGCTGCACACCCACGCACAACTCTTGGAGAAAATCAATCAGATGAACAACATCTTCTGCACCTTCTCGCAGGGTATCTATGAGACGACGCTGGTTGTGAGCGAGTCGCTTATTGACTTGGTCGAGGAGGCATTTGCCGGCGAGCAGGTGATATCCAAGAACACAAACCTCTCACTCATCACCGTCAAACTCCCCTCCGACAACACCCTCTATCCCGGTGTTTACTACTACCTTTTCAAGGAGTTGGCCTGGGACAACATCAACATCGTAGAGGTCATAAGCACCACCAACGAGTTTACTATCGTGGTGAGCGACAAGGATATACATCGCGCCTTTGCGGTGATGATGAACGCCAAACAGCAAAACCTCCCAAGGTAGCACACCGCAGCCCACATACCTCACAAAGAGATATTCCAACAGGGTCCCGTGAAAAGTTTTTTCGCAGGGCCCTGTTATTTTCTTCTTTCCATTGGGAAGAAAACACTATTTTTATCTATCTTTGTGGGTTAATTGCGCATTATGCACGCGCGAGAAACTCACACAAGAGGGAAAAACGAAATAACAAAACACAATAGAAAGCTATGAATATCTCTTACAATTGGCTCAAGAATTATCTGAAGAGCGACCTGACGGCCGAGGAGGCCTCGGTAATTTTGACCGACATCGGACTCGAGATTGAGGATTTCGAGAAATTGGAGGCCGTAAAAGGCGGACTTAAAGGTGTCGTTGTGGGCGAAGTTCTCACCTGTGAGGACCACCCCGACTCGGACCACCTCCACATCACAACCGTCGATGTCGGCGCCGACGAACCCCTCGGCATTGTATGTGGCGCTGCCAACTGCCGCAAAGGTCTGAAGGTTATGTGCGCAATGGTGGGCGCCGAGTTGCACCCCATCGGTCAGGAGGAGGTATTCAAGATTAAGCGCAGCAAGATTCGTGGCGTGGAGTCGCTCGGTATGCTCTGCGCAGAGGATGAGCTCGGCATTGGCTCGTCGCACGATGGCATTATGGAGCTCGACGAGGCTGCCGTTCCCGGCACCCCCGCAATGGAGTATCTCAAGCTGACTAACGACTATCGTCTGGGCATTGGTCTTACCCCCAACCGCATTGACGCTGCTTCGCACTACGGCGTGGCTCGCGACCTGGCTGCCTACCTGCGTTCGCAGGGCCGCGAGGCCGAGCTCGTGCTCCCCTCGGTGGAGGATTTCAAGGTGGACAACACCTCGAAGGTAACCAAAGTGAGGGTTGAGAACACCGAGGCTGCACCTCGCTATGCGGGCGTAAACATCTCGGGTGTGAAGGTTGCACCCTCGCCCCAATGGTTGCAGAACGCCCTGAGGGCTATCGGTATCAACCCCAAGAACAATGTTGTGGATGTGACGAACTATGTGCTCCACGAGCTCTGCCAGCCCCTCCACTCCTTCGACGCCGACAAGATTGAGGGCAACGAGGTTGTTGTTCGCACCTGCCCCGAGGGCACCAAGTTCCGCACCCTCGACGGCGTGGAGCGCACCCTCTCCGAGAGGGACCTTATGATTTGTGATAGCGAGAAACCTATGTGCATTGCGGGTGTGTTTGGTGGCGAGCACTCGGGCGTAAGCGACCAGACCACCAATGTATTCCTCGAGAGCGCATACTTCAACCCCGTATGGGTGCGTAAGACCGCCAAGCGTCACGCCCTGTCGACCGACGCATCGTTCCGTTTCGAGCGCGGCATCGACCCCAACATCACCGTCTATGCTCTCAAGCGTGCGGCTATGCTCATCAAGGAGTTGGCCGGTGGCGAGATTACCTCGGAGATTACCGACCTTTACCCCGCACCCGTGGAGCCCTTTGCAATCGACATCACCTTCGACTACATCGACCGCCTCATCGGCAAGAAGATTGGCAACGACACCATCTGCAAGATTCTCTCGGACCTCGGCATTGAGATTGTCGAGAGGAGAGAGGTTGGTTTGAGCGTGAAGGTGCCCGCCTATAGGGTTGATGTTCAGCGCCCTGCCGACTTGGTGGAGGAGATTCTGCGCATCTACGGCTACAACAATGTGGAGATTCCCGAGCACGTAAATTCGACTCTTTCGTATGAGCCCAAGCCCAACAAAGACCGCCTGAGGAATATGGTGAGCGATATGCTCTCCTCTTGCGGTTTTGCGGAGGTTATGAACAACTCGCTCACCAAGAGCAGCTACTACGAGAACTCGGAGGTCTATCCCGCAGCCAACTGTGTGAAGATTATGAACCCCCTGAGTGCCGACCTCGGCGTTATGCGCCAGACCCTGCTCTACGGTCTGCTGGAGGTTGTGGAGCTCAATGTGAACCACAAGGCACAGAGCGTTAAAATCTATGAGTTCGGCAACACCTACAGCTACGCTCCCGAGCGCAAGGAGGAGGGTGGCCTTGCCCCCTACTCGGAGGGTATGCGTCTGTCGGTTGCCATCTCGGGCGCACAGACCACCCAGTCGTGGAACTCGAAGGCCGAGGTTAGCAACTTCTTCAACCTCAAGGCCATTGCAGAGAAGATTCTGCGCCGCTTCGGTATGGACATCTACACTCTGCGCAGCGAGCCACTCGAGAACGAGCTCTTCTCGGAGGGCTTGAGCCTCAAAGCCGGCAATAAGGAGCTGTTGCAGATTGCCACCGTTTCGCCCAAGTTGCGTAAGAGGTTCGATCTGAAGGGCGAGGTTTACTTCCTCGACTTCGACTTCGACACCCTTCTCAAATATACTCGTAAGCATAAGGTTACCGCCCACGAGTTGGCCAAGTTCCCCGCCGTAAAACGCGACCTTGCACTCTTGGTTGACACCAAGGTTAGCTATGCCGAGCTGCGACAGATTGCCTTCCAGACCGAGAAGAAACTCCTCAAGGATGTCACTCTGTTTGATGTCTATACGGGCGACAAACTCGAGGCTGGCAAGAAGTCCTATGCACTTGGTTTCATCCTTCAGGACGAGAGCAAAACTCTCGACGAGAAGACCATTGAGAATACAATGAACAAACTGATTGACGCCTTCGGCAAAAAGGCCGGCGCAACCATCAGGTAAAGTTGACAGTTGAAAGTTAAATATTGTTCACCATTATTAGCCAACAAAATAAGCGCGAGTTGCATCTGCTACTCGCGCTTATTTTTATCAAGGGCCAAAAAGAATATAGGGCCTATAAGACTTATAAGACCCATAAGCCCTATATGACCTTAAGGACCTCCTTCAACTTTCAACTTTCAAC
>JAZQZA010000097.1:0-34207 GCA_045633765.1 Tidjanibacter sp.
CAGCCTCCTGACGAGCACCAATCTGCTTCATCTCAATTCGGATGCGGAACTGCTCGGCAAAGACCTTGATAAGCTCACGGAAATCGACCCTCTCATCGGCAATGTAGTAGAAGATAGCCTTGATACCATCGCCCTGAAACTCCACATCGCCAATCTTCATATCGAGTTTCATATCGGCAGCAATCTGCCTCGAGCGAATCATCACTTCGTGCTCCCTTGCCACCGCCTCGTGCCACTTCTCAATGTCGTAAGGGCGTGCCTTGCGGTAGACCTTGCGGAACTCGCCATTGTGGGGGTTGAAACCCACACGGCGCATCTGGCGTGCCACCATATCGCCCGTGAGCGACACGATACCGATGTCGTGTCCGGGGGAGGCCTCAACAGCCACAATGTCGCCAATGGCCAATGGAAGATTGTTGACATTCTCGTAGTAGCCGCGGTGGGTATTTTTGAACCTCACCTCCACAATCTCGGTGGGGAGATTGTTGGGATATTCGGCCATCCAATCCGTCTCGTGGAGCTTGTAGCAACCGGGGCGTGCCTCGGCCGCGAGTTCACCCTCCTTGGGGCAAAACTCACAACCGTGACCGAGCGAAAGCTCACACCTTCTGCTCTCGGGCACAACTGCCTGATTACTTGCATTATAGTCTAAAATATACTGTTTTTCCATAGATAAATCACTTTGTAACCTACAAAAGTAGTCAAAAGAATGGAAAATTAAAAACGGAAAAATGAATTTTATTAGCTTTAGCTAATTATTGGGGAAAATTGAGAATTTAGGAAAGGGCGGAAAGGGCGGAAAGGAAATTAGGGAAAATAGCGAAGTTAGGGAGGAGGCCCTAATCTCCCTAATCTCCCTAATCTCCCTAATCTCCCTAATCTCCCTAATCTCCCTAATCTCCCTATCTTCCCCAAGGTCATTAAGGTCGTTAAAGCCCTTTTGGCCTCCCCCCCTCAAAAAAACTTTCAACTTTCAACTCCCAACTTTCAACTTTTAACAAAGTTTTCCTATTTTTGTCAAACGAACTAAAAAACTATCGTGATATGAAACGACTTCTTCTGGTGGTTGTGGCGTTTATGGCCACCCTTGCAGCCTCGGCTCAGGACTACAGCCGCTACTACACAAATCTCCCCGTGGAGATGCCCGTACCCCAACTTGCCCAGATTCCCGACTACTCGGTCACCATCTGCGATTTTGGTGGTGTGGGTGACGGTCTGACGCTCAATACGGAGGCCTTTACGAAGGCCATTGCTGCCCTCGATAAGGTGGGTGGTGGTCACCTTGTTGTGCCCGCCGGCATTTGGGTTACGGGGCCCATTGCGCTCAAGGACAACATCGACCTCCACCTGGAGAAGAACGCAATAATTATGGCCACCCCCGACCGTCAGCTCCACTTCAAAGGCGACAAGACCACAACCCTCATTTCGGCCAGCAAGCGCAAAAATATCGCCATCACCGGCGAGGGTGTCATTGATGGCGGCGGTGCTCTCTGGAGGCCCGTCAAGCGCAGCAAGGTGAGCGATGTGGAGTGGAAGGAGTTTCTCTCTATGGGCGGCACCGTAACCGACGACGGTTCGATATGGTATCCCTATGATTTGAAGCACTTTGAGAACATCGCCGAGAGCCCCAAGGCACAGGAGAAACAGCGCACCCATCTGGTCCGTTTCACCGACTGCGAGAGGGTTTTCATCTCGGGCGTAACGCTCCAGAATGCTCCCAAATTCCACCTCATACCCACCCGTTGCAAGGAGGTCATCATTGATGGCGTTTATGTGCGCTGTCCGTGGAACGCACAGAATGGCGACGCCATCGATCTGAGCAGTTGTCGCAATGTGCTGGTGGTGAACAACACCGTAGATGCGGGCGACGATGGCATTTGCCTCAAGGCGGGCGCAGGCGAATCGGGTGTGAAATATGGCCCCTGCGAGAACATCCTCATCGAAAACAATGCGGTATTCCACGCCCACGGTGGCTTTGTCATTGGCTCGGAATTTTCGGGCGGTATGCGCAATATCGTGGTGCGCAACAACCGTTTTTCGGGCACCGACACAGGCCTGCGATTCAAGAGCGCCGTGGAGAGGGGAGGTGTGTGTGAGAACATCTTCATCAGCGACATCTATATGACCGACATCAAGAGTGCGGCCATAATCTTCGAGTGCACCTACAAGAATCGTGCGGTGGGCGTAGAGGTCGATGAGAACACCCCAACAAATGCCCCCTTCGCACCCCATTTCTGCGACATCCACATCTCCAACATTACCAGCATCAACTCCCGCCACGGCATTGTTGCCGAGGGCATTGAGGGTGTAAGGTGCATCTACGATGTGAGCATCAAGGACTCCTCCTTCTTCTACACCCACTCCGACGGTATGATTACCAACGCCGAGATAGAGCTGGAGAACTGCAACTTTGTGACCTACGGCGAGTAGCGCCACCGAGAGGCAAAAAACAGAAAGAGGGAGGCCCACAGAGCCTCCCTCTTTCTATGCGTCCACCAACGCCCCCCCAATGGGCTACTTTCCCCAGAGGATTTTTTTGTTGTTTTCCATCAACTCCTTGAGGGGTGCCACAACCTTTGGGGAGATAACCCCCTCACGAATGGCCTTGGTGTAGATTCGCGAGTGGCAGTCGCTACCCACAAAAGTATATTTGCCACCCAGCAGCAACTCCTCCGCCACGCGGCGGCTCTTCTCGCCGTGATAGCCCGTCAGAGAGAGCATATTGAGCTGCAGGGCGTAGTTCTTGTCGGTGAGTCTGCCCAGCTCGTGCATATTGTGTCCCTCCGAGAGGAAGGCGTAGCGCTCGGGGTGGGCAATCACAACCCTTTTACCCGCAAGCGAGAGCTCAAAGAGTTCCTCCTGATGGGTTGCCCTCTGTGTGCCGAGGCCATACTCCACAAGCACCCAATCGTCCCCATAGGTGAGCATAGGCTCCTCGCCCTTGGTGTGGTCCACAAACTTCTCGTCCAGATAGTACTCCGCAGCGAGCCTCACCTCCAGAGGTGCCACATCGGGCATCTGCCCGAAGCGCTCACGCAGCCCCTGCTCGGTGTTGTTGCCATAGAGCCCATAGATGATATGAGGGGTGAGATAGACCCCCTTAAAGCCCAAATCGACCATCTCCCGTGCGAGTTCCTTGGTGTGCTCCGCCGAGCGACAACCATCATCTACACCCCACAGCAGGTGGCAATGGACATCGTAGAAGTCCCCCAACTGATCTACAAGGTAGCTCTTCTTTCTAAAGATTCCGAACATATAATTCTCTCTTTGGTTTGGTATCAAAACAGTTCTCTTTGGTGGATATTCACCACCTCTTTGCCGAGCTTGGAGGCCATACGCATAGTCTGCTTTGTGCCCCCTTCGCCACCCTCATAGTAGGCCACAACCACATCGGCCCCCTCGGCCAAGAAGGCGTTGCGCCTTTGATAGCAACCGTGGTGGTAGCCGGGGCAGACATATACAACCTCGTCGGCACGCTCCAAAACATACTCATACAGAGGCCTATACACCGCCGCAAAGGAGCGTTCGAAATGGGGATAGGGGATGGCCAGAACAAGCCTCACATCCGCCCCAATTCTCCCCTCGGCACGAAGCCTTATGACCTCATCGGCAGCCCACAAATCAAAGCCCGGAGCCATACCGCTCATAAAGGTCGTAGCCCCACACCCGACAAGGTGCAAAATCTCCTGCGCAACCCTCTTGCGGATGGAGATTTCGACCGCCTCGGAAGAGGCCTTCCACGAGGAAATCTTATCGGGCCTATGCCCTGTGAAACTTACAATCATCAGGCAATACTATCCAACTCCTCTACGCTCAGACGCTTCTCCAAATCGCCCCCCGAGGGTCGCTGGAAGATGCGCAACTCAAAGAGTGGTGCAATCGACATAATGTGTTCAAAGAGTGAGGCTTGGATGCGCTCATACTCCACCCACACGGTAGTATTCGTAAAGGCGTAAATCTGCAACGGCACACCCGTATCGCTCGACTGCAAGTGGCGCACCATATGTAGCATATCCTTCTTGAGCCACGGCTGTGCCTCCATATACTTTTCGATATAGACCCTCAGGAGTTCAAGGTTTGTGATTGTCCCCACCTCGGGCGCAATCGAGGCCACATACTCCTTCATAAGTGCCACCTTCCCAACCTTGGCCAGCAACTCGGGCGAGGCGAACTTGACGGTATTGATGTCAATCTCCACATAGCGGGCGATGCGACGACCTCCCGAGGAGAACATCCCCTGCCAATTCTTGAAGGTGCCCGAGGTGAGCGTATAGGGGCTCACATTGGAGATGGTGTTGTCCCATCCTCTCACCTTTACCGTATTGAGAGTCATATCGATAACCGTTCCATCAATGCCTGCCGAGGGCATCTCGATCCAGTCGCCCACTTTGACCATCTTGTCGCTCGAAAGCAGGATTCCCGACACAAGGTTGAGAATCGTATCCTTGAACACAAAACTCAGCACCGCCAACGACGCACCCAGACCGGTGACGAGTTTCACGGGCGACTTGTTAATCATAATACCCACAATGAAGATGGCCGCAAGCATCCACACCATAAGTTGCAACACCTGCATAAAGCCCTTCAGGGGAGCACCCGAGTTCTGATGTTTGCGCCGAATGAGGGCAAAGATTGTGCGGATGACGGTATTGACCACCACCGCCAGCACCGACACAATCATCACATCGAGCACCTTGTGCACAAAGTGGCCCAACTGCGAAGCGGGGTCGAAGGCCAAGGGCAGCAGCATATAGAAGATGAGGAGGGAGATGACGCCGGCAATCTTCTTCAGGTTGCGCTCATCGAAGATAACCTCCAGCGGTGAGTCAATGTAGTCCTTGATGCGACGGGCTCGGAGCAGAATGTAGCGCAGCAGCAGCCACACAACAAGGCAGCACACGCCCACCACCACAGCGGCCAAAAGCGACTTATAGCCACCCTCGGTGGTGCTCAATCCCAGCCACTCGAGCAGCTGGCTCATCCAATGGAGCAGAAATGTTTTCTCCTGAATCATAGCACCTCTATCTCTTTATGAGTTGTTTTATACTCTCCCAAGTGACGATGTGTTCGTGGGCCTTAATCTCGGGCTGTTGTGCCTGCACCTCCTCCGAGATGAGGAGCAGTTTATCCCCCTTATGCAAGACCGTTCCGCCATTGGGAACAATGTATCTGTCGCCCCTGCGAATCATCATCACAAGGGTTCGTTCGGGCAGATGGACATCCTTCAGCAGGGCGCCATCCCTCGCACCGCCCTCAATAATATCAACCTCTGTGAGCGCCGCCTTAACCTCCTCCGGAAGGTCAATATCGAAACCCTTCTCGGGGCTCTTGTCGGCCAAATCGAGCGCCTTGGCCATACCGCTCACCGTCGTTCCCTGCACAATCATTGAGAGGATTGTGATGAAAAAGACGATGTTGAAAATATTGTTGTTCGGGTCGAGGCCCGCAAGTTTCGGATAGGTGGCAAACAGAATGGGTGCCGCACCCCTCAGGCCCACCCACGAGATGTAACTGCGTGCCTTGGTGGTGAGTCTGCTGCCAAGGGGAAGCAGTGTGAGCCAGGTGGCAATCGGACGCGTAAGGAAGGTCATAGCCACGCCCACCAACACTCCCACAAGAGCAATATCAACCAACTCGTGGGGATTGACCAGCAGACCGAGCATAAGGAACATTACGATCTGCACCAGCCAAGTGACACCATCGAGGAAGGTTGCCAGCGTGCGCTTGTGGATAAGGTAGCGGTTGCCCATAACCATACCCGCAATGTAGGCCGCCAAGTAGCCGTTACCCCCCAACAGGTCCGTAAAGGAGGATATGAAGAAGATTATTGAGAGCAACAACACCGAGTAGAGCGACTTGTTGCCGACATTTATGCGATTGATGATGTAGGTGGCACCTCGGCCGAGCAGATAGCCCGCAATGGCACCGATTCCCATCTGCTGAAAGAATGTTACGGCCACCTCCCCGAAGCTACTGCCGCCACCCATATTAATCTGGATGAGCATAATGGTCAGAATGTAGGCCATAGGGTCGTTACTACCACTCTCCAACTCCAGCAGCGGTCGGAGGTTCTGCTTGAGCCCCAAGCGTTTCGAGCGCAGGATAGCAAACACCGAAGCCGAGTCCGTCGAGGACATAACCGCCGCAATCAGGAGCGCCATCGTGAAGGGAATCTCCAACGACAACCACAGGCTTATGAGGTAAATAACCCCACCGGTGAGCAGGGTCGTAAGGACTACGCCCAGCGTCGCCAGAGCAATGCCCTCCTTGAGCACCGGCCGTATCTCCTCAAAGGAGGTATCCATACCGCCCGAAAAGAGGATGACACTCAGGGCCAACATACCCACAAATTGTGCCGTCTCGAAGTTGTTGAACTCAATGCCCACACCGTCGGTACCAAAAGCCATACCGACAAGCAGGAAGAAGAGCAGCATAGGGGCTCCAAAGCGACTGCTCGCCTTGCCCGCCAAGATGCTCACAAAGAGAATTATAGAGCCAATAAGAAGTATGTTCCCTGCGTCAATAATCATCGTCAAATATTAAAGAAAAAACGCTCACCCCACACTCCACAGCAGCTCTCTACTGTGGAACGAAGAGGTAGCTGATTGTACCCTGCTGGCGTGCCGGTGCCGAGGAGTCGGCATTGAACTTCGACACGCGCGCCTTTTCGAGTGCTGCCCTGCGCAAACAGGAGTTATTCTCGGAGTAGCTCTCGTCGATGCTACAATCGATAACCTCTCCCGAGGGGTCCACTGTGATATTCACAACAACCTCACCACCACCCTCACACATATAGGCAGGCACCGGCAGCCTTACGGCGTGACGAACGGGCTCCGAGAGCCAATAGGAGACCGACACATTGCCCTGCACACGGCTTGTCTTGCGCTCCCCACCCTTCTCTTCGGTGCGACGGCCCGCCTCATCGGCAGCCGCGAGTCCCATCTCATAGTCGGAGGCATTCTCCCTCATACGCTGTTGCACCGCATCGGCCTCGGCATAGATGCTGCTGGCATCGGTGCGGTGGTCGTTGAGTCGCTCGTTGAGCCCGTGCTCGTTGGAGATGGCATTCACCACGGGCGAAGCATCCACTTGTCGGGAGAGCTCACGATTGATTTCCTGCGCCCTTTTGAGCTCCTCCTGCAGCTGCTCGAGCTCCGAGAAGTCCAGAGCGATTACCGTCTGTGCCTGACTGCGCTCCACAACAATATCGGCCGCCACAAAGGCGATGCCGAACAACAGGTAGATGATGACGGAAAGGAGAATGGCTCCTCGGTGCTCATAGGCCCACATACCAAAATCCACCCTTCGACGAGCAAAAGGCAGATTCAGGCGAGGACGCCCCTCTCTACTATTTTGAGGTTGATTTGGTTGCATTACTCTACTCTAAACGCGAAAAAATCATAATTCGCACAAAGATAGTACATTTTATTGAAAAAAAGATTATCTTTGTAGTTCAAAAAAAGGAGATTGAAAGAGATAATGTCTAAACAGAGAACACTTGCAGCCCCCATTACCTTCAGCGGCAAAGGTCTTCACACCGGAGCCTTGGTCACAATGACCGTTAATCCTGCTGAAGTCGGAGGGGGTATTGTTTTTAGACGCACCGACTTAAAAGAGAGTCCTTGTGTGGCTGCTCTCGCACATAATGTGTGCGACACCTCACGCGGCACGACCATCAAGGATGGCAAAGCAAAAGTTTCCACCATCGAACATATCGTTTCGGCCCTCTGGACTATGGGGGTTGATAATGCACTCATCGACATCGACGCACCCGAAGTCCCCATTATGGATGGCTCCGCCAGAGAGTATGCCGCCAAAATCAAGGAGGTGGGCACCCTGGAGCAGGAGGCCGAGAGGGAGTATTTCGAGGTGAGCGAGGAGTTCATCTTCGAGATTCCCAAGAAGGGCGTGGAGGTGAGAATTACCCCCGCAGAGGAGTATTCGGTGGATGTCGATGTGGACTACAACTCGGTGGTTGTTGGCCGCCAGAGCTCCCACTACGACGCCTCGGTGGACTACCCTCGGGAGATTGCCCCCTGCCGCACCTTTGTATTCCTCCACGAGATTGAGCTCCTCCTGAAACTCGGCCTCATCAAGGGCGGAAGCGTCGAGAGCGCCATTGTGGTTGTAGAGAAACCCATCTCCGAGAGCACCCGCAAACGCATCTGCAAGACCTTCGGCAGAGAGGATATTGAGGTCGAGAAAGGCTACCTCAACCACCTCCAGCTGAGATTTGAGAACGAGATTGCTCGCCATAAGTTGCTCGACATCCTTGGCGATTTGGCACTTCTGGGCAGACGCATCAAGGGCCACGTTCAGGCTCTCCGCCCCGGCCACTATGCCAATACACAGATGGCACAACAATTGGAGAAACAAATAGCAAACAAAAAGTAGAACAACAACATATTTTTGAACACAAAGAGTTATGATTAGCAATTTGGCATACATCCACCCCGAGGCAAAGTTGGGTGAGAATGTTACCGTTGAGCCCTTTGCCTACATCGAGGCCGATGTTGTCATTGGTGACGGTAGCTGGATTGGCCCCCACGCAAGCGTTATGGCTGGCACCCGTCTGGGTAAGAACTGCAAGGTACACAGCGGCGCTGTAATCGGAGGCGTTCCTCAGGACTTGAAATTCCACGGCGAATATACCACCTGTGAGATTGGCGACAACAACACTTTCCGCGAGTGCTGCACCGTAAACCGCGGTACCGACGCCAAGGGTAAGACCGTTATGGGCAACAACAACCTCGTGATGGCCTACGCCCACATCGCCCACGACTGCGTCATCGGCAACAACTGCGTCATCGTGAACAATGTATCGCTCGCCGGCGAGGTAGAGCTCGGCAACTTCGTGGTCTTCGGTGGCCACTCGGGCGCCCACCAGTTCAGCCGCATCGGCGACCACGCAATGATTGCCGCCAACACCTATGTCAACAAAGATGTACCCCCCTATGTGAAGGCTGCCCACACCCCCATCACCTATGTAGGCGCCAACTTCCTGGGCCTCAGGCGCAGGGGCTTCTCCAATGAGGAGATCAAGCAGATTCAGGACATCTTCCGCGTGCTCTTCCAGGATGGCCACACCTACTCGGTGGCTTGCGATATCGTTATGGCACAGTTCCCCGAGAGCGAGATTCGCGACCAGGTTGTGGAGTTCATCCGCAGCTCCAAGCGCGGTATCCTCAAACCCTACAACACCACAGCCGTAGCTGCCGAGGAGTAGAAGATAGGAACAAATAGAAGTACCTATATATAAAATAGGGCAACCCGCAGTAGTGGTTGCCCTTTTTTATGGCCTAAAAATCGGGGCAACAAACCCCAAAATCCCCCCACCGCTGGACTTTTACCCATTGCGCCCCCTCTAATGTGAAATTAACATTAAATCATAGGCCCCTTCGCCATTTGGTACCATTTTGGATTTGGAGATTAAAAGAAAAGGGATTATATTTGTAATGAATACAAATTGATAACAATTATAAATATAATAGACAAGAGTATGAAACGAACAACTTTAGCACTTGCGACTCTTCTTGCGGCGCTCACATTGCAGGCCGGCGAGAGAGCCATATCCTTCAACAAACTCCCCCGAAAGGCGCAGACCTTCATCACCGACCACTTCGGCGAGCTCGCCATCTCCCACATCATTAAGGATAAGGAGGTGACCAACACCGACTATGAGGTCCACTTCACCAACGGCACCAACATCGACTTCAGGGGCAACGGCACTTGGAAGCATATCGAGGTGAGGGGACAAGAGGCAATCCCCACCGTCATTCTCCCCGAGAGCATTGTGAACTACCTCGCGGCCAACCACGCCGGAGCCAGAGTTGTTGAGGTTGAGAGGGACCGAGGCGAGTATGAGTTGAAGATTTCGGGAGGCGTGGAGCTCTCCTTCGACCATAACGGACGATTCAGGTGGTATGAGGACTAAATAGAGCCCCCAGAACCACAATACAAACGGCCATAGGCCAACAACACACAGAGAGAATAATCAAAAAAACAGAGAACTATGAAACGATTGATGACCATTGTGGCACTTGCCACGGCAACTCTCCTTGGCTTGCAGAGTTGCGAGAAAAACGACGAACTTCTGGGCGAGAACAACCTCCCCACAGCGGCACAAAACTTCCTTAACGACAACTTCTCGGGCGAGGCGGTGCAGAGCGTTATTAAGGACTACGACGACGGCACCCACACCTATAAGGTGAGCCTTTCGGACGGCACCTTCATTGAGTTCAAGAAGAATGGCGAGTGGAAGGAGATTGAGAACCGCACCGCAGGCGTACCCGAGAGCGCACTCCCCGTGAAGATTGTGGAGTACCTCGACACCAACTATTCCAATAATTTTGTGGTAGATATCGAGCACGACAGGGGCTACGATGTGGAGCTCGACAGCGGCCTCGACCTTGACTTCAACTCCAAGGGCGAGTTCCTCCGCATAGACATCTAAAGAGAAGAGTCCCAAAAAAAGGGCGTTCGCGGGTTACAAAAATGTAACCCGCCAACTTTTTGTTTGGACCTGTGTGGGGAGAGAACTAAAGGGTCAGCGTCAGCCACCAATGGGTGTTGCGAACAAACCACCAGAGAAAGTAGAGGGCCACATAGCCCCATATCGCAATGGGGTGACGCACCACACGCCCCACCCTCTTGGCAAAGCCACTCCTCGAGAGCAACGAGTAGGCAAGCAGCAGGACATAGGGCACCGCCAACACCAGGAAGGGGTTGAACATTATGGCCTCCCCCACCCGTCCGTTGAGGAGCGCGTGGAGAGCCCTCTGACCACCACACGAGGGGCAGTCATAGCCCGTGAGGGTCCTCACGATACATTTGGGCGCAAAGTGGCTCTCTGCAGGGTCCACAAAGAAGTAGACCCCACAAAGGAGTAATAAAATGGCGGCCACAACAACGGCCGCCACTATCTTTCGTCTATCCTTCAAGGGCATTAGTAGTACATCTCGTCCAAGATCTCCTCACCCAGTGTAACACCGATGATGACGAAGAAAAGGATGTAGAGCACCCAGAAAGCAACAGCCGAGATTGCCGAGATGAGGGCCCAATTGCCCGCCTTTTTGGCATTCCTACGCGACTCTTCGTGGTAGCCGGCATACCAGAGGCTATCAACCCTCGATGCGTAGACAATCGAAACGATACCGAAGGGAAGGCAGCAGAAAATGGTAGTCAGGATACCCCAAATGAGGTTGCTGCTGGGAGGTGGCACCATCTGGCCATTATTAGTGTGCTGAGGAGCCTGCTGGGGCTGCTGATCTTGATTCATCACTTCCATAGATGTAAAAATTTAGGTGTTAAACTTTGTAGTTCCCACAAATATAGTGAAAAGAATTGAAAAATGAAAATTGAGGGAGGGAGAGATGAGAGATATGAGAGATATGGGGCCTATAAGACTTATAAGACTTATAAGACTTATAAGACCTATAGGACTTAGGTCGTTAGACGTTAGACGTTAGACGTTAGACATTAGACGTTAGACATTAGACATTAGACGTTAGACGTTCGACATTAGACGATTGACAAAAATAGTGCAGATTGTGGAGGGAATTTTTTGCCAACAAAATGGGCGAGGCCCGTAGCTTACTCGAGGTAAGTGAGGGTCTCGCCCGTTGCAGTTTGGTGAAAAATTCACCCACAAGATGCACTATTTTGCGTAGGCTACAGCACGCGTCTCGCGTATCACAGTAATCTTCACCTGACCGGGATAGGTCATCTCGTCCTGAATCTTCTTGGCGATATCGTGGCTGAGCTGCTCGCTGTCGGCATCGGAAATCTTGTCGGCACCAACAATAACCCTCAACTCACGACCAGCCTGAATAGCGTAGGTCTTCATCACACCGGGGTACGAGAGGGCAATATCCTCCATCTCCTTGAGGCGTTTGATGTAGCTCTCGACAATCTCGCTACGAGCACCGGGACGAGCGCCCGAAATGGCGTCGCACACCTGTACGATGGGGGCGATGAGGGAGGTCATCTCCATCTCCTCGTGGTGGGCACCTACGGCATTGCAAACCTCTGCTTTCTCTTTGTACTTCTCGCAGAGCTTCAGACCAATCATTGCGTGTGGCAGCTCGGGCTCATCATCGGGCACCTTGCCGATATCGTGCAGCAGACCTGCGCGGCGTGCGTTCTTCACGTTGAGGCCCAACTCGGCAGCCATAATGCCGCACAAATTGGCGGTCTCGCGTGCGTGCTGCAAGAGGTTCTGACCATAGGAGGAGCGGTATTTCATCTTACCGATGAGCCTTACGAGCTCGGGGTGCATATTGTGGATACCGAGGTCGATGGTGGTACGCTTACCCACCTCGGCAATCTCGTCCTCAATCTGTTTCTTAACCTTGGCAACAACCTCCTCGATGCGTGCGGGGTGGATGCGGCCGTCGGTCACCAGCTGGTGGAGTGCGAGGCGTGCAATCTCCCTGCGCACGGGGTCGAAGCCCGAGAGGATGATTGCATCGGGGGTGTCATCAACGATGATCTCCACACCTGTTGCGGCCTCCAGAGCGCGGATGTTGCGGCCCTCACGACCGATGATGCGGCCCTTAACCTCGTCGGAGTCGATGTTGAAGACGGTCACGGAGTTCTCAATGGCGGTCTCGGTTGCCACCCTCTGGATGGTCTGCACAACGATACGCTTGGCCTCCTTATTGGCGGTGAGCTTGGCCTCCTCGATGGTGTCGTTGATGTAGGTCTGGGCCTCCTGCTGGGCCTCGGCCTTCATATTCTCGATGAGGACATTCTTGGCCTCCTCGGCGCTCATACCACCAATCTGCTCGAGTTTCACATTCTGCTCGCGGATGATGCGCTCAACCTCCTCTTTGCGCTTATCGAGCGAGGCGAGCTGGCTGTTCAGGTTCTCCCTCTGGCGCTCAACCTCACCGTTCTTCTTATCGAGCTCGGAGCGCTGCTGATTGAGGTTGTTCTCCTGCTGTTTGATGCTCTGCTCGCGCTGGTTGAGTTTCTGGTTGCGCTCATTGACATTGCGGTCGTGCTCCCTCTTGAGCTCGAGGAATTTCTCCTTTGCCTGCAACTCTTTCTCTTTGCGAATCATCTCGCCCTCCGATTTGGCGGCTGCGATGAGCTCTTCACGGCGCTTACGCACTGTGCTTTTGGTTATCGCATTCGACACAAGGATGTAGACGCCGATGCCCACACTTGCCGAGATAACCGCTGCTAATACTATCTGTATCATAACTTGCTTTTTACTTTGTTAAAATGTTGTGTTATCGTTAATTGTTTTTGGTTGTTTTCTGCTAAATAAAAAATAAAAAGCCCACAAGATTCCAAAAAAATTGTTTGACGAAACTTCCTAATCGTCATGTGTGAGAGCTCCGTATTTGTATCGCAAACCTCCAACGGCACCACCGAAGCAGCACTCCCCCTTGCGGGGTCACCTAGGCCTGTTTTTGAAACTACGAGTAACTCTCAATTTTTTAAATGTTGAGTTTCGCAAATCTAAAGTGGAATCTATGCGGGCATAAATGTCTATAATTCCTATGTATAAGAACCTCCCACCAGGGGTGTTTGTGCTCCTTTTCGGGGTGGCCTATTGGGCCATCCCCGCCTACTCTCCGAGGTGGCTATTTGAGCTTAGCCAGATGTGCCTCAAGCTGACGGTCGAGCCTCTGGAGCTCCTCCATATCATCATCAAGGCTGCGAGCCGTTGACATCTCCAACTTGCCGAGTGCAATCAGCACCGCTGCGTAGGCCAGCAACCCCTCCTCGTCGAGCTGATAGACCGACTTGATTTGTGCAATCATATCGTTGGTCTCCTTCTCGGCCTTACGGTAGAGTTCCTCCTGCGCACGATTGATCGTAAAGGGATATTTACGACCGGCAATTGTGAGGTGTATTTTTAGTGGTTCTGCCATCTCTTTTCTCTGGAAAGTATTGGGTCTTCGCCTACTATGTTATTTGTTCATGAGCGCTATGCAACGATCAATCTCCCGCATAAGACGATTGATTTGTGCTCTGGCCCTCTTGCGACTCGCGCTATCCGCCTTTTTGGATGCGAGTCCCTCACCAAGCTCAAGCAAAGAGAGTTTTTTCTGCGTCTCGTCGAGCTTCTCCTTGAGTGCGCGGTTTTCCACGCGCAACTTTTGGAGGTCGGCCATCATCTCTGCCTGCTGACGCTCCAGGCGATTGTTCTCCTCAATCACCTTTGCGACTCTCTCGGACAGAGATTTGACAATTTGCTGCTTTGCCATCTTGGTTTATAGTGTTGTTTAACTCTCTATTAATGTAGGTTTTGCGCCGCCCGTGCAGACAGGCACTTCCCTTACCAACTACAAATATATGACTATTTTCGTGGAATTCAAAATTAGAGAATAATTTTTTGCCAAACAAAAAGAGCGAGCCCCAGAGTTTACTTGTCGCAAACAAGAGGCTCGCCCAATCAATCCGGCACGAAAAATCACCCGTTATATCACTCTTGCGTAGAGGTCATACTCCTCGCAATCGGTAATCTCAACATCCACCATCTGACCAATCTCGAGGCCTCGGTCGGAGGTCACCAGAATCTCCTCATCCACCTCGGGACTATCGTACTGCGAGCGGGCAATCCAGAAGTCGCCCTCCTTGGAGTCGATAATCACACGCATCCTCTTACCAACCCTCTCCGCATTGAGCTGCAAGGAGATACGCTTCTGTATCTTCATGAGTCTTTCGACCCTCTCCTCCTTCACTTCGGCGGGCACATTGTCCTCCATTGTGAGCGCCGAAGGTGTTCCCTCCTCCTCGGAGTAGGCAAAGGCGCCAAGGCGGTCGAACCTCACCCTCTCAACAAACTCACACAATTCGGCAAAGTCCTCCTCCGTCTCGCCGGGGAAGCCAACGAGCATTGTGGTACGCAGAGCAATATCGGGAATCTCTCTGCGGAGTCGGGCCACAAGTTCCTCGGTTTCGGCCTTTGTAATACGCCTCCTCATAGCCTTCAGCTGATTGTCGGAGATGTGTTGCAGGGGGATGTCGAGGTATTTACACATCTTGGGCTCATCGCGCATAACATCGATGACATCCTGGGGGAAGTCGGTCGGATAGGCATAGTGGAGCCTTACCCACTCCACGCCCTCGATGGCACACAGGCGCCTGAGGAGCTCTGCCAACCTGCGCTCGCCATAGAGGTCCTTGCCGTAGTAGGTGGAGTCCTGTGCGATGACAATAATCTCCTTAACACCCACAGCCACAAGTCCTTCGGCCTCCTCCAGCACCTTCTCCATAGGCACACTGCGGTGGTTGCCACGAATAAGGGGGATGGCGCAGTAGGCACAATGCCAATTGCAGCCCTCACCGATTTTGAGGTAGGCGTAGTGGTCGGGGGTGGTGAGCAGACGGTCGGTCTCGAGTTCGGGCAGATACTCCGCATCGAGAGCCTCAACAACCTCCTTCAGGCTGCGGGCACCGAAGTAGTCATCCACCTCGGGAATCTCCTCCCTCAACTCGTCGGCATACCTCTCGCTGAGGCAACCCATAACAAAGAGTTTTTCGATTCTTCCCTCGGCCTTCGCCTCGGCGCACTCGAGGATAGTCTGGATGGCCTCCTCCTTGGCGTCGCCGATGAATCCACAAGTATTCACAACGACAATCTTGGCCTCATCGGTGGAGTTCGAGTCGGTCACAATCTCGTAGCCTGCCTCGTCGAGCTGGGCCATAAGGTGCTCGCTATCAACCAGATTCTTGGAGCAGCCGAGCGTTATAACATTTATCTTTTTACTCATTGCCGAAAGGGAAAATTATTTGTCGCCAAACAGGGCATTGACATACTCCCTGCGGTCGAAAATTTTCAGTTGGTCCACACCCTCACCAATGCCAATGTAGTGTACAGGGATGGAGAATTGGTCGCTGATGCCGATAACCACACCACCCTTGGCCGTACCATCCAACTTGGTGATAGCAAGCGAATTGACCTTTGTGGCAGCGGTGAATTGGCGTGCCTGCTCAAAGGCGTTCTGACCCGTCGAGCCGTCCAACACAAGCATAACCTCGTGGGGTGCATCGGGGATGATTTTGGCCATCACATTGCGAATCTTCGAGAGCTCGTTCATAAGGCCAACCTTATTGTGCAACCTGCCGGCGGTGTCGATGAGCACCACATCGGCATTGTTTGCCACAGCCGACTTGAGCGTATCGAAGGCCACCGAGGCGGGGTCGGAGCCCATCTCCTGGCGAATCATCGTTGCCCCTGCCCTGTCGGCCCACACCTGAAGCTGGTCGATGGCTGCCGCACGGAAGGTGTCGGCCGCACCGATATAGACCTTGCGGCCCGCCTTCACAAGCTGGGCGGCGAGCTTGCCGATAGTTGTGGTTTTGCCCGCACCGTTCACACCCACGACCATCACCACATAGGGCACGCCCTCGGTGATGGAGAGGCCAAAGTCGTTGTGCTTCTCCTCACACTCTTGCAAGAGCTTGGAAATCTCATCGCGGAGTATGTCGTTGAGTTCGGAGGTGTTCATATACTTGTCGCGAGCCACCCTTGCCTCGATGTTGCTAATAATTTTCACAGTGGTTTCCACACCTACATCGGAGGTAATGAGCACCTCCTCCAACTCATCGAGAAAACTCTCATCCACCTGTGAACGGCCCGCCACAGCACGCGCAAGACGGCCAAAGAAACCCTCCTTGGTTTTCTTGAGGCCCTCGGTTACCTCCTGCTGGGAGCTCTCCTCCACTGCCGCAGGTTCCTCTGCGGGGCTCTGCTGGGTTACCTCTTCGTTGTTTTGGGGTGCGACTGCGGGAGCACTGCCCTCCACCGAGGCAGCCGCAGGCTCTGCCTTGCGTCGCTTGAAAATATCAAATAATGCCATTTTTTTAGCTATCAGCTATCAGTTGTTAATCGTTTGTTGTCAGTTTCTTTTTTTTGAGTTCTTCCAATTCCTCTGTTTGTGCATCGTAGTCCGGATTCCTTCGGAGCCACTGCCTTGCTGCTTGATGTCCTCTATCGGCCGCCTTGCGATACCACCTCGCAGCCTTCGATTTGTCACCCAACTCCTTATCATAAATCTTGCCCAATCGAGCCTGTGCGTTTGTTGCGGTAGCATCATCGCCCTCGGCCAAGCGTTCGTACCACACAATAGCCTCCTCAACATTCTTTTTCACACCCTGCCCATTGAGGCACATATCGGCCAAAATGCTCTGCGCATCGCGGTGCCCCTTTTGGGCAGCTTGATAGAATAATTCTACCGCCTTGGATGCATCTACAGGATAACCATTCAAACCGCCATAATAGTTGACCCCCTCCTGAAACAACTCATCGGCAGAGCGCCATTGGCTGGAGGTTAGGCTATTGGGCGAGAGCTCGGTGCTCACCACTGACGCACGAGTAGTAGCTGTGGCAACCGCCAACAGCACAAGCGACATTACAATACTCCTGTTCATACTCATCACAGTATTTAGGTTAATAATACGCAAAGATACACTATTTTTTGAATCTACGCATAAGCGGAGTGGTGCCAAATCTGCTTTCTGCCTCCTCGGGGGTGAGGGTGGCCCAAAAATCGGCATCGTAGTCGAGGGGGTTGAGGGTGGGCTCAAAGCGCGGGTTGCGATACAGGGGCGCAGAGGCGTTGTGGGGACAACAGGTCTGACACTCGTCGCACCCAAATACCCAACCGTGGGTATCGAAGGACTCATCGGAGGCTCGTTCAACTGTTCGATTTGACAAGCAGAGTGTCGTATTTATCCCCCCGCCGGGGTTAATTGCTCCTGTTGGGCATCGTAGCAAACAACGGCCACAACCCACACATCCGCTCTCGGTCAGCGGCTCACTGTACTCATCACACTCCTCGGGCAGAAGGAGCTCACCCAAGACCATAAAAGAGCCTATCAGGGGGCTAATTATCAGGGAGTTGCGCCCAATCCAACCTATGCCTGCCGCGCGAGCAAGCGTCTTTTCGGCCAGCGGGGCGCTATCGACACATATTTTCACACTCTTCGGGGCAGAGAAACCGAGCCCAAGGGCCACCTCACGGAACATCTCTCGGAGCGAGGTGTGGTAGTCCACCGAGAGCGCATAGGAGGCCACCTTTGCATCAAAACCATCGTCATACCCCTCCGAGATGCGGTTTTTGTACCCCACGGCTCCCACAATCACACTCTTGGTGCCGGGATGAAGCAGAGCCGCAGAGAAGCGTTTGTCGATATTGCGTTCGAGATAGTCGAGCCGATAGGCGTTGCCATCTTCCAGCCACTCCACAAAACGGCGTTTGGCATCGGAGAGTTCAACGGCAGGAACCACACCCCACACATCAAACCCCGCAGCGGCCATCATCTCATCTATTTTTTCTCTCTTGAGCATCCCAAAAAATTATTGGCAAAAATAACCACTTTTGACCAAAGATTCTACTTTTGCACGATTTTTAGAGAGTATATCCCAAAAAATTGATATACTTTTGTAATCCCTTTGCGGACCAAAGGTAACAAAAATAAGTAGAAAACAATGAACGGTGAATTTACAACACTTAAGCAAATATTCACTCACAGCGTAAAGAAATACGCCAAGCTGACTGCTCTCTCGATGTTTGAGCGCGAGAGTATGACCTACAGCGAGATGGGCGAGAGAGCTGCCTTCGTTGGTGAACTGCTCGTGGGTGCAGGCCTTCGTGCCGGCGACAAAGTGGCCCTACTCAGCAGCAGTATGCCCAACTGGGGCGTCTGCTACTTCGCCATCGTCAATTCGGGAATGGTCGTAGTGCCCATTATGCCCGAGTTTTCGGGTACCGAGCTCGACAAGATTATCGCCCACTCCGAGGCCAAGGCTCTCTGCGTGAGCGACAAACTCTACACCAAGCTCTCCGAGGAGACCAAGCAGAGGATGAACATCGTCATCCGCACCAAGAACCTCGGTGTCATCAGCCAAACCTGCTTCGAGAGAGGCGAGGCCGCCGAGCCCAAGCCCGAGGATTTGGCAGCCATCATCTACACCTCCGGAACTACCTCCGCACCCAAAGGTGTGATGCTCACCCAGAAGGCTCTGGCTACACAGGTGGAGATTTGCTACACGATGCAGAATGTGGATGAGAAGGATGTTTTCCTCTCCATCCTCCCCCTGGCCCACACCTACGAGTGCTCGCTGGGACTTCTGCTCCCCATCAGCCACGGCTCGCAGGTGGTCTATATGGACCGTCCTCCCACCGCCTCGGCACTTATGCCCGCCTTCAAGAGCGTAAGGCCCACCATCATCCTCTCGGTGCCCCTGATTATGGAGAAGATTTTCCGCAGTCAGGTGAAGGCGAAATTCACCAAGAGCAAGTTTATGAGCTCGCTCTACTCCGTGGGGCTCATCCGCAAGTTCTTCCACAGCTTGGCAGGCAAGAGGCTTAAGAAGATTTTTGGCGGCCGTCTGCGCTTCTTCGGCATTGGCGGCGCAAAGGTGGAGAGGGAGACCGAGCGTTTTATGCGTGAGGCGAAGTTCCCCTACGCCATCGGCTATGGTCTTACCGAGACCGCACCCCTCATCTACGGCGCTGTGCCCTCACAAACCCGCCTTCAGGCTGTCGGTCTGCCCGGCAAATATGTGGAGGGTAAGCTCATCAATATCAATCCCGAGACGGGCGAGGGTGAGTTGGTTGTTAAGACTCCCTGCGTGATGAAGGGATACTACAAGAATCCCGAGGCTACGGCCGAGACCTTCACCGAGGATGGTTGGTTCCGCACCAAGGACCTCTGCCTCTTCGACAAGAAGGGCTACCTTGTAATCAAAGGCAGGGCAAATAGTATGATTGTTGGCTCGACGGGTGAGAACATCTACCCCGAGGAGATTGAAAGCGTTATCAATACCCACAGACTTGTAACCGAATCGATTGTTGTGGCCGATAAAGGTTCGCTGGTGGCATTGGTAGCGCTCGATAAAGAGAAGCTCGAAGAGGCTCTCTCGGAGTTCAAGGACAATGTTTCGGCAAAGTACGATGAACTGATGAAGGAGATTCGCGACTATGTGAACACCCGCGTTGCGAAGTTCGCCCGCGTGTCGAAGGTCGAGGAGCAGAAGGATGGTTTCGAGAAGACCCCCTCGCTCAAGATTAAGAGATTTCTCTACAAGAGGGACAAATAATTCCACAGCCCTCAACTAAAGTGAGCGCCACTCCTTTTCGGGAGTGGCGCTCACTCTTTTTTTTCTCTCTATCCGACCATCTCTACCGCCACCACGCGGCCCTTATTCCAAAGGCCTCCGGGCGTAGGGAGGGCAATTCTCTACTCTTCCTTCTCCTTCTGGGGGAACTTTACCGAGTAGATGAGGTGCTCCATACCCCTCACCAAGTCGCGCTGACCGTGCTTGGGCGAGAAGACATAGCAGTCGATTGTAATGACCTTGTTGTTCTCCGCATCGAGCGTGCTCCAACTCAACATCGGGCCGCCCATAAAGTCGCCACCCTCCAGATTCCAGAAACCACGCATCTCGGCCCACAGACGACCATTGATGCGTTTGTAGGTCACCTCGGGGGGATAGAAATCCTTGACGGTGGTCATATAGGACTTACCCGAGGGGCCGGGGATGTTCTTCACAAAGTTATCCCTCTGGGCGATGAGGTTTTCTGCCTTGAAGTTCTCCTCGCCGGTGTAGGGGTAGCTATAGACCGCAATACCCTGTGTGGCAATGGGATACTCAAAGGAGGTCACCAGCAGACTGTCGCCACTCGTACCGCGGGGCGAGTAGCCTCGGGGGATGTCGATTCTGAAGCCAAACATCTCCTCAATCCTGTCGACCATAACACCCTCCTTGTATCTTTTGTTCATCTTCAGCGCACGATTTCGCTCCGCCAGCTCAAAGGCGCCGAGCAACTCCTCCTTGTGGCTCTTGAGGTACTCAATCAGTAACTCATCATTGGGGGCGCTCACATAGATAATCATCTGCCCGTCGGCATACTTGCTCTCCTCGGCAATGGCGGAGATATCCTCCAGCGAGGCATCCACATTCAGGTAGAGGACATTGCGATGAACCTTAATGAAACCTTTGAAGGCCGAGGGCAGCACCCTCATAAGGTCCAAACGGGGCTCCACCTCGTTGAGATAGGGAACGGGGGTGGCACACATCTCCTGAAGGAGGCTACCAACCTCGCCCTCCCACTGGGGCTGACCGACAACAGCAATGAGCTCATAGGGGGCACCACCTGCACTCTCCTGGGCTGTGCCTACGGTCGAGGAGTTGCAACCCACCATAAAGAGAGCGGCAATGGCTGCAAGGGCTGTAAATAGAGTTCTTTTCATACTTTCCCAATAAATTTGTTCTTTGGCACAAAGATACAAAAAACTTTATACCTTTGTGGCGCAGAAAGTCAAGATTGTCGAAAAATGTATTTCAGGTTTCCGAAGTTTTTCCGCCGTATGACCCCAACGATGTTGTGGCGAGTCGAGAGTCGAGATAGCGTATATCTCACCTTCGACGACGGCCCCACACCTCGCATCACCGAGCAGATTCTCGACATTCTGGACAACTATGGTGCCAAGGCGACCTTCTTCTGCCTGGGCAACAATGCGGAGGTCTATCCCGACCTTGTGGAGATGATCATCGAGCGCGGACACGCCATCGGCAACCACTCCTACAACCACACCCGAGGCTGGCTTACCTCCACCGAGGACTATATGGCCAGTGCCTATCGCGCCGGTCAGTTTCTGCCCCACACCCGCCTTTTCCGCCCTCCCTATGGCCGCATCGCCATCCGCGAGGTGAACCGTATGCGCTCACAGGGCTGGAGAGTCATTATGTGGAACAGCATCTCGGAGGACTACGACCACCGCATCTCCCCCCAACGATGCGCCCAGAAGGTCATCCGCCACCTGCGTCCGGGCAACATCATCGTCTTCCACGACTCCGTAAAAGCCTCGCCCAATATGCTCTATGCGCTCCCGAAAGTTCTCGAGGAGATAAAAAAACGAGGGCTCAAATGTGAGATTATTACCTCCGAGTTGTAGGAATTTAGACATTTTTCACTACTTTTGTCGCTCGGCGACACCGCAACAAACAAAACAGGTAATTCTAAACTAACAAAATAACAACTTTATACTATGGCAACAGCATCAGACATCAAGATCGGTATGTGTATCGATATGGATAACAAGACTTTCCTTGTTGTCGATTTCCAGCACGTAAAACCCGGTAAAGGCCCCGCCTTCATCCGCACCAAACTCAAAAACCTCGAGAATGGCCGCGTACTCGACAAAACCTACTCGTCGGTAAGTGAGCGCATCGAGCCCGTGCGCGTTGAGCGTCGCCCCTATCAGTACACCTATGAGGACGACCTCGGCATCCACCTTATGCATATGGAGACCTTCGAGGAGATCACCATTCCCCGCGATTTGATCGAGAACTCCGACCTTATGGTTGATGGTCAGATTCTGGAGGTTATGTTCCACACTGAGAAAGAGCAGGCTCTCACCGCCGAGCTTCCTCCCATTATCGATATGGAGGTTACCTACACCGAGCCCGGCGTGCGTGGCGATACCGCTTCGACCAACTCCTTGAAGCCCGCAACTGTGAACACCGGCGCAACCGTTAAGGTTCCTCTGTTCATCAACACCGGCGACAAGATCCGCGTTGATACCCGCACTCGCGAGTACTACGAGCGCATCAAATAAAAAACTCATACAGCGGGTGAATTTCTCACCGCACTTTGATAGGCGAGCTCCTCATTTGCGACAAGCAAACTGCGGAGCCCGCTTTCTTTTATGCCCTGCCCTCACCACCCTTTTAGCGCTTGCGGAATCATAGGGCAGACAACCATCTCCCCATAGAAATAGCAGTGAGCCTCGGGCGAGACTCACTGCTATTTTTGTATCACTTACGACACCTCTCTACTTCGAGAAGATGATTCGATCGGTCACATCGGGTGCCTCGATCGCCTCGGCAGAGTGGGCAGCCATAGCCTCTCGGAGCTGGCCCTCACGCTTCTGCGCCGAAGTGGGCACTGCAACCTCCTCTGCGGGCCCCTCGAGCAGAACCAGCGGACGGTCGTTCTGTGCGCCGAATGCCGAAAGGAAGTCGTAGGAAGGCCACTCAACGCTCTTGCGCATCGAAGGAGCCGAGAGCAGGTCGCCGTAGCGCTCGGAGAACTGTGCAACGGGAGCCACACCATCGGGGGTCAGATAAATGACCTCTCTATAGACGGGAGTGTAGTTGTCGTTGCTGTCGATTGCCATAGCGGCAATGGTCCAGGCGGTGTTGTAAGTCACAGGGAAGAAGGAGATGTCGAAGGTCGAACCTGTCTCGAAGATGTCGTTGTGGAACACCTCGTCGGGATACATCTCGGGGTCGGAGAGGTCCCTGCGTACAACATAATAGTAGTATGCCTTGCAATCGCCCTTGGTGGAGATGCTGATGGGGAGAATGGCGCCACCGTCCTCAAACCTCGAGTCATCCATCAGGCCGTCCCTGAATTGGCTGTAACCATTGGCTGCCAGCTCGTCGATGTCGAAGTAGGAGTCGTGGTAGAGCGTAATCTCCACATTTGCAAAGACGGGATCGGGGGTGCGGAAGATTTCGCTAAATGCAACGGGGGCAAGGAACTCGCCCGTATTGTAGTCCATAATCACCGCAGCCACACGATATTCGGTCGAGGCGTAGAGTCCCACAACCTCCTCGGCCTGAATACCCTGTTTGAGCCACCACGAAGCAAAGGCCGCAGCGTTGCCCTCGTAGCTACTCTGAATCATAAGATTGATGTAGTCCTTCACATCCTGCTCGGTGAACCTTGCGTCGAAGACACCCCAATAGTAGTAGTGGCCGCTATCGGAGGGCTCAACCTTCACCCACACCGACTCGTCGTAGAGCTCATACTCAAACTCAAAGACACACTCCTCGGGAGTGGTAGAGGTGGAGGTGCGGAAGGTTACGGTGGAGAAATCCTCGGTGGTCATCGACTTGGCCTTGTAACCGAAGGCTACGAAGGTGTAGTCGGTGCTGGGCTCAAGCGAGGAGAAGACGCGGTTCTTGTCGCCCGAAAATACAAACTCATCGAGGTAGTAGTTTCGGTCGATGAAGTCGAAAATCTCCTCTTTGCTCTTACCCACCAGGTCGCTGGTCTTAACGGGCATAATTGTATAGGTATCCGAGTTGGTGGTGGTGGTAATAACCTCCGCAGAGGACTGCGTAATCTCGCCCACCGAGAGGGTAATCACATTATTGGAGGGCTCCACGGGCTCGGAGGTGTACTCATAGGTCGAAACCTCGCCAACGAGCTCACACTGCTCGTTCCACTTGGCCGCAAAGAAGATATACTTGGTCGAAGCCTTGCAGGGGAAGTAGTTACCCCTAATCTTACCCGTGCTGTTGAAGAAGAGGTAGAAGTCCTCGGGGCCGCTCATAAAGCCCACATCCATCAAGCCCGCCAGCAGCGAGTTGATGCTACCCTTCTGGATGAGGGTTTTGAGGTCGGTGGTGCCATACATCTCTTTCCACTGCTCGAGCTCTCGCTCGGTGGTGTAGTGGCAGAAGTAGGGTACGCCCGTATAGGAGGGAATAGCGTCGAAGCTAATCACGTGGTCCTCCTCGCTAACCGAGAACTCCACGGTGATGTCGCCATCCCAGGCCTCGGTTGTGGTGAAGTGCTCAACCACAAACTCGGTGGTGCGGGTGCCATCTTTGGTGATTCCGTAGGCATAAAGCACATACTCGGTCTGGGGGTCCAAACCCTCAAAGAAGATGCCGCTCACATCGCCCGTCTGGAGCACCCAGGTGAGGAACTCCTCGAGGGTCTCATCTCTGCCCTGTGCCATAAATTGGAAGTACTCCATATCGGCCTTAAAGATTGCCGACTCGCTACCGTAGAAGTCGTAGTAGTCTTTGGAGCAAACCATAGGAATCCAGGTGAGCTCGGGGTCCACGGTGGTAACCGAGAAGACAACCTCGGTTGCATTCACCTCCTCGATGTTGATGGTCAGGGGGTTGGCAACGTGCTGCTGGGTAACCTTCACCACCACGCTCTCGGCGCCGGGATAGGTGAGAGTAACCTCAACGCTGCGCTCGCCACCCGACTCGTTGAGTGTTGCGGAGAACTCAAGGGTGCGAACTTTAGAGTTTTTGACGGTGAGCCAATCGGCGCTGTTCTCCACCTCGACCTTTGCGTTGGCGGGGGCGTTCTCAACCATATAGCCGAGCGATACAGAGGTGCCCTCATTGGAGATGACCACCTCGCTCTCTCCCACATTAATCTTTGGTGCGAGCTCTTCGGGCTCGTTACAGGCTGTCACGCCCAGGGCGAGAAGCAGTGCGGGAAGGATAAATTTCCAAATTTTCATATTTCGAGTAGTTTCTTAATTATATTTTCTGCGATTAGTTGTACTGGTAGGTGACCTCACCGCCAATGGGGCAAAGTGAGCTATTTACAACCTCAAAGCCGCCACGGCCATCGCCGGCTGTAACAATCACAAGCAGTTTGCAGTTGTCGATTTTCCAATTGTCGGCAATGTCGATAGCGAGGATGCGCTCCACGCTCTTGCCAGCCTCAATGGTGCCAATCTCCTTGCCGTACATCTTCTCAACGGTCTCCACGCCTGCCATCTCACGGAGGCAGTTGTTGTGGCGGTGTTGCCACGAGGCAGTAGCACCCGTCTGGGTGGCCTGAATGTTGTCCTCAAGCACCCACGCAGCCACACGGTAGAGGTTTGTTGCACCAGCCTTCACTCCGGCATTTACATAGATGACGCCATCGACAACCCTTGCAGAGGCCGAAACACCAGCCTTGGCGATGTCGTCGTGGTTGATGTCGATGTAGCTCTGAATCTCCTCCAACTCATAGGCGGTGTTGGTGGTCAAATCGAAGGTAAGCCAAGGGTAGCTCTTCACGCCCACCTCCCTGCTGAGAGTCGATGCAGCCTTGGAGTAGGCGGGGTCACCCTCGGCGATAGTGGTATAGGAGTGGGAGGCCACGTGGTTGTAGAGGGTGTTGTACTCCTCCTTCTCGGAGAGCCTCTTGAGGGTGTTCATCATATTGGGGCAGAAGGTACAGGTGGTACCTGTGTGCTGCACAAGGAGCATACGGTGGTGGAAGTCGGTGCTTGCTGCCTTGGGGTCGGCAGGAAGGTCGGCCACGCCGGCCACCGACTGCACCTTCACCTCATTGGACACCTCATAGCCGTAGAGTGCATAGAAGGCCCACTCGCGGGTCTCGGTGGTGGTGAAAGCGTTGGTAGTAATGGGGTTGTCGTTGCCCTCATAGTAGATGGTGGCCTCGGCCGAGATGTCGTGCATCATACCGCTCTCATCGAGGAGCAGAACGGTGAGGAAGGCCACATCCTCGCCGTTAGCCTTGATAATATCCTTATCGGCAAGAAGGGTAATGGTGCCGGAGAGTGTTTCGCCACCTCCGTTGTCGGGCTGACCCTCGCAGCCAAACATTGCCACGAGCGCAAAGAGCCCCAAAATGGTCATCAATTTTTGTTTCATTGCGGTTATTGTTTGTTTTAAGCCTGAGCCAAGGCTCAATTAATCGCGCAAATATAACATTAATTTTGAATGAGAGAAGGAAAAGGGAAATCAAATTTGGGAACAAACGCCCCTCGCCGAGCAGAAGGAAAGGAAATTTGGCGAATGGAGAGAGAAATATATACCCTTCGGGTAGCGTTCTTCAGATTGTTTGTGTTTTTATCGAGGAGTTAGAGTACCCTCAAGAAGGCCTCAATGTCGGCCTGAAGCTGCTTGTAGAGGAAACAATCCTTGTAGTTTTCGTTCATAAGCAGAGCGTCGCGCACATTAAAGAGCGAGTTGTTGTAGTTGCTCTGCTCGTTCAGCAGCGCCTGCCCCTCACACCCCGAGGTGCGTATGCGCTCGCCGCTGAGGAGCCTCAACTTCGAACATACGGCATCGAGCACCACCGTCACCACATTGTCCATAAGGGTATGGCCGTGCATAAAGAGGTATGTATTTTCGGGCGTCACACCCCTCCTCGCAAGGAGCCTCTCAAACTCCCCAAGCCTCTCTGCCACAAGCGGATATTCCACCTCCAGAGCATACACTCTGCGACTCACCTGGCGCTCCAGCCACTCAATCGTATTGCGCCCCGTGTCATCCAGGTCGAGATAGCCGAGCCTCACGGTGTTTTTGAAACTCGAGAGGGTGAAGATGTTGGGCGTGGAGATTTGCGCCGAGTAGGCATACCACACAAAGGCGGGATAGATGGTCCTCGAGTAGGCCACAAAAAAGCGCTCGAAGTCGAAAATCTTGCCGTCGTTCTTGGTGGCCTTCACACAGATATTGTGCAACGAGGGGGCGTAGCACAGGTAGTTTTCGGTGGAGTATGTGTAGGTGTGGAAGAGGAACGGCGAGGAGTTGATGATGCGTGCATCCTCGGTCTGGTCGGCAAAGAGGTAGTCGAAGTCGCTGTCCATACACATTATGTGCCCTTGGTGGCACTGCGCCGCCCCACCGAGGAGCGTCTTTTTGCCCTTGGCGAGGTTTTTGTTCAGTGGCACAGATATATCAAATCGCAGCGAGGGGCTCTCGTAGGGGTCGAGAATCCCGCGCCAGAAGGCCACATCCTCATAGCCCTCAACCTCCGCCAATATGCGCCTACACCCGCTCGGAACAGCAAGCAGACGGGGCAGTTGCTGGGGCGGCTGTGGGCGAAATATTCGCTCCGAAGTGTTGTATCGACGACTTTTTGCCATAACTCACCTACAAATATACAATAAATTTGGTTATCTTTGTAGAAAATAAACCCTTTTTAACCTATGGCAGAGAACGATTGGAAGGCTCGATTGGGTGTGGTGTTCTCCACAAATCCCGATTTTCAATATACAACCGACACCGAGGAGGAGGTCGAAACCCTCGCTCCCTCGAAACAAAACCTGCGTGTGTGGCTAGACAGAAACCACCGCGGCGGCAAGACCGTGACGCTCATCAAGGGCTTTGTGGGCTCCGAGGAGGACCTCAAGGAGCTGGCCAAGGAGCTCAAGAACCGTTGCGGCGTGGGTGGCTCCGCCAAGGATGGTGAGATAATCATTCAGGGTGCCCACCGCGAAAGGGTGCTCGAAATTCTCCTCGCCAAAGGCTACCGCGCAAAAGCCGCCGGCGGAAACTAATATAGCGCAAAAATCAAATTTCTTTACCCGAAACTATGCGTTGGAGGATACCGAAAATAGTGGTTGGTTTGGTTGCGGCGGTGGTGTCGCTTCCCCTCGCAGCGCAGTTCTACTCCAACGGAGCAAGTCCTGCCGGAATCCGTTGGCAGAGTCTTAATGGGCAGAATGTGAGAGTCATAGCCCCCGACTTCGCCGAGGGTGAGGCTCGCAGGGTGCTCTTTATGATGGACTCCCTGAGTGATTCCATCTGCTATGGGCTTGGTCAGCAGCTCCGCCCTCTGGGCTCACCCGTGGTGCTCCACGCCAACAACGCCGCCTCCAACGGCATATCCATAATGGCCCCCGCACGCATCGAGATATGCGCCATCCCCTCCGCCGAGAGCTACGCCACACCTTGGCTCAGACAGCTCGCCGTTCACGAATACCGCCACGCGGCGCAGTATGCCGCCCTCTTTGACGACCACGCCCGATGGCCATACTATCTGTTGGGCCAGCAGGCGTTGCTTGCCATCACAGGCACCCTCCCCTTCTGGTGGTTGGAGGGCGATGCGGTGGACGCCGAGACGCAGGCCACAACCTTTGGCAGGGCGTTGCAACCCTCCTTCACGATGCACTACCGAGCTGTGGGCGAGGATATTCTCGAGGGGCCCTCGAGGGATGTGTGGTTCTCGGGCAGCTACAACCACTACACCCCCTCCCACTACGAACTTGGCTACCAGATGGCCACAACGGCCAACACACTTGCCGGGAGGTATGTGTGGGGCGAGGTGGTCGATTATGCTTCACGCAAGTTCCTCACCATCACCCCCTTTGAGTGGGGTATGCGCCGCCACTTGGGCTACTCCACCGAGGAGCTTTTCGACACCACCTTCACCCGTCTAAACCACCATTGGAACACTCTGCCCAGAAGGGAGAGCAACGCCGAGCGCATTCTCCTCTCGAACCCTCGCCACCATTCGCCCTATGAGAGTTACAAGTACCCCCTGTGGGTTGGTGACAACTTCATAGTTGCCGTTAAGAGCACCTTCGACACCCCCTCCGAATTTGTAGAGGTGGACCTTCTTTGGGGACACGAGCGCCCACTGTTTCACACGGGCTACATCAACACACGCCCTGCAATCATCGGCGACTACATCTATTGGACCGAACTGCGCCAACTCTCCTCCTTCTCTCAAGAGATGGGCTCGGTTATGTATCGTGCCAGCAGATATGGCACAGGAAAGATTCAACGCATCCGCCAGGCGGGCAACTACGCCCTCTACCCCACCGACTTCAAGGGGAAACTCGCCTGGGTGCGCTACAACCTCTGTGGCACCTACACGATAGTCCACCCCGAGGGTGAGGCGACACTCCCCGAAGGAGTTGAGTGTCACGGTCTTGCCGCCACAGGCGAACTACTCTACTACATCACAACAAGCGAGGAAGGTATGGCAATCCATAGTCTTAACCCCGCAACGGGCCAGAGCCAAATTGTCAAGCCCGCCTCGAGGGTAACCCTCTCCAATCTTGTGGCCTCAAGCGACAACCGCCTCTACTTCGGCTCCATCCACTCGGGCTACGATGAGGTCCACACCCTCGACCTTACCACAGGCATTGAGGAGCGACTCACCACGGCCACCTATGGCGCCTTTGAGGGCAGTCCCTCGCCCGACGGCAAGCACCTGGTCTTCACCGACTACGACGCCCACGGCTACCACCTCGCAACCGCCCCACAAGAGGGTGTGGAGCAGGTAGCCAACACCCCCCTTCCGAACAATGTGGTTAATCCCGAGGTCTATCGTTGGGAGATGTTTCCCAACATCGACACCCTCGGCTACGGCCCCGAGGAGGCCGACAAGTCGAAGGCCACCATCCCCGCCAAACGCTTCTCGAAGGTGGGCAACGCTCTGGAGATTCACTCGTGGGCACCCATCTACTATCGCCCCGAGCAGATTGCCTCGGGCAACCTCTCCAATGTGCATCTGG
The DNA here is from genome assembly GCA_045633765.1 of Tidjanibacter sp. Taxonomy (GTDB): domain Bacteria; phylum Bacteroidota; class Bacteroidia; order Bacteroidales; family Rikenellaceae; genus Tidjanibacter. The sequence continues at coordinate 29,989 of JAZQZA010000097.1, forward strand.
GACTGACGGCCACCTCACAGAGCCTTCTCTCGGACGCACTCACCACCCTCGGGCTCTACTACCTTCCGGGCGGAGCGCTGGGCACAACCCTCAATTTCAAATACTTGGGCCTTGCTCCCAAGTTTGAGTTGAGCGCCTCGGTGGATAGCCGCTCGGCGCAGTACTACCTCCCCAAAGGCCTTATGATGAGGGGTGGCGACTACAACTACTCCTACGACCACACCGAGGGGGCCACACCCCCATCACCCACGCGTGCCAACTACTCGCTCTACGGCAGAATCTACCTCCCCATCATCCTGTCGCACAGCTATTGGACCTCCACTCTGACCCCCTCTGTGGAGCTCTCCCACTCCAACCTGCAACTCTACTCCCCGACAACCAGAAGTTACAGTTCGGGGCAGACCATAGCAGCCGCCACCTTGCAGTGGAACAGCTACACCCGCACAGCCTATCGCAACCTTCAGCCTCGCTGGGGAGTGGCCCTTGTGGGAGGCGTTGGTAAGAGTTTTGCGCCCTTTGCAACCACCTCAACCATAGGCTTTTTGGCTCGCGCCTACACCCCCGCCTTTGGCGCCAACGATGGCCTCACCCTGAAGGTGTCCTATCAGGGCATTCTGGGTAGCGGTCCGCTCAGCTACTCGGTCGATTTCGGGTGGCTCACACCCCGTGGTCTGCGTGCCACCATCTACCCCGACGACCGCGTGGGCTACTCGCTCCAATACGACACCCCACTCCTCTATCCCGACCGCGGAATTGAGGGCATCGTGCTACTCAAAAGGGTGAGGGGCTCGCTCTTTGTGGAGGGCCTCAGTGGCCGACTGTGGACCCAGAGTGGCTCAAGAGTGTGGAGAGGCACCACCACTTTTGGCGGCGATTTGTGGTTCGATACGGCGTGGCTACGCCTACCCTCTCAAGGCGACCTGTCGTTCCGTGTGGGCTGCTATTTCGATGAAGCGGAGCTCACAAACCCCACCCTTTCGGGAGGCTTTAGCGTTAATTTTTAACGCCTCGTGACAGATTATACCATTTATTTAAGTAAAAGTTCTATCTTTGTAGCTTGAATAGTCACGCCTTTGACAATAAAGAGCTATGAAAAGATACAAAGACTTAACAAAATCGCAAAAGGTAACCCTCTGGTTTTGGACCGCAGTTCTGGTTCCCACCATCATCATCGTTACCGTAATTGCAGCAACTGCACTTGGCATTTTTGGTCAGCTCCCCTCGTTTGAGGATCTGGAGAATCCCAAGAGCAACCTTGCCACAGAAATCATCTCCGAAGACGGAATTGTGCTCGGTAGTTTCTATGTGCAAAACCGCTCCTATGTGGACTACGAAGAGCTCTCGCCCTCGTTGGTGGAGGCTTTGGTGGCCACCGAGGACTCCCGTTTCTACTCCCACTCGGGTATCGACTTCATCTCGCTGGCCCGTGTAGGTGTAAAGACCCTTGCAATGGGCGATAGGGGTCAGGGTGGTGGCTCGACCATCACACAGCAGCTGGCCAAGAACCTCTTCCCCCGCGACACTGTGCGCAACCGTTCAAAGGTAGCCAAAGCAGGAAAGCTCGTTGTTGCCAAGTTCAAGGAGTGGATTACGGCTGTGAAGCTCGAGCACAACTACACCAAGGATGAGATTGTGGCGATGTACTTCAACACCGTCTTCTTCGGTAGCAACGCCTACGGTATCAAGTCGGCCTCGAAGACCTTCTTCAACAAGGCGCCCCACGAACTCAATGTTCAGGAGGCGGCTCTGCTTGTTGGTGTGGTGAATGCCCCCACCAAATACAGCCCCGTAAGGAACCCCGAGAATGCTCTCAAGAGGCGCAATACGGTTATTGCCCGTATGGGAAATGGCGGCTACCTGACCTCCGCACAGGTCGATTCGCTCTCGGCACTCCCCATTGAGCTCAACTTCTCCATCTCTTCCCACAACGATGGCCTGGCCACCTACTTCCGAGAGATGATTCGCCAGACAATGACCTCGCCCAAGCCCACTCGCAATATGTTCTACCACGAGTACGACTACAAGTATGAGTTGGAGCGCTGGGAGAATAACCCCCTGTATGGCTGGTGTCTTAAGAACAAGAAGGCCGACGGCACGAACTACGACATCTATCGCGACGGTTTGAGAATCTACACCACCCTCAATGCCACAATGCAGCAGTATGCCGAGGAGTCCCTGACCAAACATATGGCCAACTCCATACAGCCCGCAATGGATCGTCAGATTAAGAACACCCGCATCACCTTCCAGAAGACAAGCAAAAAGGAGATTGAGAAGATTATCAATAGGGCCATCCGCTACTCCGACCGCTACTATGAGATGAGCCGTTGGGGCCACAGCGAGCAGGAGATTTTGGCCTCCTTCGATGTGCCCGTCAGGACCACCATCTTCACCTACAAAGGCGAGGTGGATACGCTCATCACCCCCCGCGACTCCATCTGGCACCACAAGCGTATCCTCCGCGCATCGCTCGTGGCAATGGATCCCAATACGGGCCACATTAAGGCCTATGTGGGCGGTCCTTCGTTCCGCTACTTCAAGTACGATATGGCCAAGCAGGGTAAGCGTCAGGTGGGCTCCACCATTAAGCCCTTCGTCTACACCTACGCTATCGACCACCTCGGTATGACCCCCTGTACGACCGTGCCCAATGTGCCCACCTCTATCGTCACACCCGGTGGTAGAGTATGGCAGCCCAAGGAGGCAGGTAAGGCGACGTACGACGGTCTGTACTACCCCCTGCGCTGGGGCTTGGCTCGTAGCCGCAACAACTACTCGGCGTGGATTATGGAGCAGTCGCGCAACCCCGAGGGTGTGGCCGAGTTCCTCCACACAATGGGTATCAAGAGCTATATCGACCCCGTCTATCCCCTCTGCTTGGGTACCTCGGATGCGAGCCTCTTTGAGATGGCGGGTGCCTACTCCACCTTTGTCAATCGCGGTGTATTCACCGAACCCATATTCGTAACCCGCATTGAGGACCGCCACGGCAACATCATCGCCGAGTTTACACCCCAAACCTCGGTGGCTATCAGCGAGGTCACTGCCCATACGATGGTCGATATGATGCGTACGGTTGTGCTGGCCGGTACGGGCCGTCGCCTCATCTATGAGTATGGTGCAGGAGGTATGGAGGTCGGTGGTAAGACCGGTACCTCACAGGAGAACCGTGACGGTTGGTTTATGTGCATAGCGCCCAACCTTGTCGGCGGTGTTTGGGTTGGTGGTGAGGACCAGAGCGTTCACCTCACTCGTGCAGGTGAGGGTTCGGTTGTGGCACTCCCCATCTATGGCGACTTCTTCCGCAAAGTCCTGAAGGATGGCTCTCTCGGTGTAACCCGCAAGGACCGCTTCCACAACCCTCGTGGCGCTGTGAATTACACCTGCTGGGAGCCCCATTCGCCCTACAACGACGATGGCGCATATGGATACTATGACGAGGAGGGCAACTATGTGGATACTTCCACCACCTATTATGATTACTATGACAATAGTAGCGACTATGATTACGATGCCGAGTATCGTAGCTATATGACTGAGTTTAGTGTGGATGACAATATGGATGTGGACACATACAAGAAACAGAACAAGAAAGCAGAGGTAGAGGCAGAAGCAACTCCCCAGAAGGGTGGCTCAACATCCAACGGTAATGGCGGAGGTGGCAGTTCCAACTCTGAGCCTATCGTGAAGAAGCGCACAGAGGCACCCAAGCCCAAGCCTGTACAGGATGTAGTCTATGAGGACGAAGACGAGTTCTTCTAACAAGGCGAGCAACCCTCCAACTTAACATACAACCATCAACAACACAAAAAACAGAGAGAAACAAGATATGAATGTAGCAATAGTGGGCGCAAGTGGCGCCGTTGGTCAGGAGTTCCTGAGAATCCTTGCCGAGCGAGAGTTCCCCATCGACAACCTCTACCTCTTCGGTAGCGAGCGCAGTGCGGGTAGCGAGTATGAGTTCCGTGGCAAGAAATACACCGTCAAACTCCTCCAGCACAACGACGACTTCAAGGGTATTGATGTGGCCTTCGTGTCGGCAGGTGGCAGCACCTCCAAGGAGTTTGAGAAGACCATCACCAAGCATGGCACAATCATGATTGACAACTCCAGCGCCTTCCGCATGGAAAACGATGTTCCTTTGGTAGTGCCAGAAGTTAATGCCGAAGATGCATTAAACCGTCCTCGTGGCATCATTGCCAACCCGAACTGTACAACC
>JAZQZA010000098.1:0-7931 GCA_045633765.1 Tidjanibacter sp.
ATGTATCGCAAAGAGATTGACGCAACGGCTCTCTGGCAGAAGATTATCCACAACGCGTGGAAGAGTGCCGAGCCCGGTTGCTTGTTCTGGGACACTGTGTTGCGCGAGAGCGTGCCCGACTGCTATGCCGATGAGGGCTTCCGCACCGTTTCGACCAACCCCTGTGGCGAGATTCCTCTCTGCCCCTACGACAGCTGCCGTCTGCTGGCTCTGAACCTCTATAGCTATGTCGATAAGCCCTTCACCCCCGAGGCTTCGTTCAACCACGCCAAGTTTGAGAAGCACGTGGAGATGGCTATGAGGATGATGGACGACATCATCGACCTCGAGCTTGAGAAGATCGACCTCATCCATAAGAAGATTGGTAAGGACCCCGAGGAGTTGGATGTTCGCCGCGTTGAGCTTTCGTTGTGGGAGAAGATTCGCGAGAAGGCCATCAAGGGCCGCCGTACGGGTCTTGGTATCACCGCCGAGGGCGATATGCTTGCAGCTTTGGGCCTCACCTATGGCTCGGACGAGGCTATTGCTTTTGCCGTAAGCATCCAGAAGGAGCTCTGCTTGAACGCCTACCGTGCTTCGGTGAAACTCGCCAAGGAGCGTGGTTCGTTCCCTATGTATGACAATCTTAAGGAGGAGGGCAACCCAATGATTGCCCGCATCCGTGAGGCCGACCCCGCCCTCTATGAGGATATGGTTCGCTATGGCCGTAGGAATATCGCAATGCTCACCATTGCACCCACCGGCACCGTTTCGCTTATGTCGCAGACCACCTCGGGTATTGAGCCCGTTTTCCGTCCCGTCTATAAGCGCCGCAGGAAGGTGAACCCCACCGACCAGAATGTTAAAATCTCCTACAAAGACGAGGTGGGCGACTGCTTCGAGGAGTACTATGTATTCCACCACAAATTTGTGGAGTGGCTCAAGATTACCGGCCACAATGTCGATAGGCTCAACGAGATGTCCGACGCCGAGATTGATGCACTTGTTGCCGCTTCGCCCTATAACCACGCAACTGCCAACGACATCGACTGGGTTGCCAAGGTGAAGATGCAGGGCGCCATTCAGAAGTGGGTAGACCACTCCATCTCGGTTACTGTGAATCTGCCCAACAATGTTTCGGAGGAGTTGGTGGCCGATGTATACAGGACCGCTTGGGAGAGTGGCTGTAAGGGTGTGACTGTCTATCGTGATGGCTCGCGCAGCGGCGTGCTTGTGGATACCAAGAGCAAGACCGAGACCCCCGCAGAGGCCAAGGCTCCCATCAAACGCCCCGCCGAGCTGGAGGCCGATGTTGTTCGCTTCCGCAACGGCAAGGAGGAGTGGATCGCCTTTGTTGGTATGCACGACGGCAAACCCTATGAGATTTTCACCGGTCAGCTCGACGAGGAGGAGCTCTTTATTCCCAAGAGCATCACCAAGGGTTGGATTGTGAAGGTTCGCGAGGAGGATGGCACCAAGCGCTACGACTTCCGCTTCAATGATAAGGGTGGCTATCCCCACGTTATCGGCGGTATCTCGCGTCTGTTCGATATGGAGTTCTGGAACTATGCAAAACTCATCTCGGGTGTTCTCCGCAACGGTATGCCCATTATCGATGTTGTGAACCTTGTGGATAGCCTCCAGTTCACCAGCGACGGCATCAATGTTTGGAAGGCTGGTGTGGCTCGTGCCCTGAAGCGCTATATTAAAGATGGTACCAAGAGCAAACAGAAATGCCCCAACTGCGGCAGCGAGAGCCTTGTTTACCAGAACGGTTGCCCCACCTGCCACTCGTGTGGCTGGAGCAAATGTTCCTAACGAAACCAACATAGTGCGCAACTAAATGCGACAATCGGGCTTCCTTTTTGCATTGGCAAATCGGAAGCCTGTTTTTTTTATTCTCCTTGTGTGGGAGAGGGGTGGTAGATTTTGGTGTGGAGGGCAAAATTGAGCTCCCAATTTTCAATTCTCAATACAATTAGCTACCTTTGCGGACTGTAGAGAAGAAATTATTGTTACACATTATATAAATTAGGTTAGTATTATGCAGACAATCGACACTTACAACTTTGAGGGCAAACGCGCCATCATCCGCGTAGATTTCAATGTGCCCCTCGACAAAGAGTTCAATGTGACCGACGACACCCGAATCCGTGCCGCAATCCCCACCATCAAAAAAGTATTGGCAGGTGGCGGTAGCGTGATTCTTATGTCGCACCTTGGTCGTCCCAAGAAAAATAACGACGAGAAATACTCCCTTTCGCACATCATCTCCGCTGTGGAGGCTCGCCTTGGTGTGAAGGTGCTCTTTGCAGGCGACTGTATGGGCGAGAAGGCTGCCGAGATGGCTGCTGCACTCAAGCCCGGTGAGGTGCTTCTCCTGGAGAACCTCCGCTTCTATGCCGAGGAGGAGGGCAAACCCCGCGGTCTGGCAGAGGATGCCACCGAGGAGGAGAAGAAAGAGGCAAAGAAGGCCGTTAAGGAGAGCCAGAAGGAGTTTGTTAAGAGGCTCGCTTCCTATGCAGACTGCTACATCAACGACGCATTCGGTACCGCTCACCGCGCCCACGCTTCGACCGCCCTTATCGCCGACTACTTCCCCCAGGACAAGATGTTCGGTTATGTTATGGAGGGAGAGTTGAAGGCTATTGAGAGCGTTATGGAGAATCCCCAGCGCCCCTTCGTGGCTATCGTTGGTGGCTCGAAAGTTTCGACCAAGATTTCGATTATCGAGACCCTGATGGAGAAGTGCGACAAGATTATCATCGGTGGCGGTATGACCTACACCTTCTCGGCTGCTCTGGGCGGTAAGGTTGGTAAGTCCATCTGTGAGCCCGATATGTTTGAGACCGCTCTGAACATCCTCAAGAAGGCCGAGGAGAAGGGTATCAAGTTTGTGATGTCGCCCGACGCACTCACCTGCGACGACTTCTCCAACGATGCCAACACCCAGGAGGCTTCGGTGAAGGATATCGACCCCGCTTGGGAGGGTGTGGATATCGGCTCGGAGGGTAAGAAACTCTTCCGCGAGGAGATTTTGGACTGCAAGACCATCCTCTGGAATGGCCCCGTAGGCGTATTTGAGATTGAGAAGTTCTCGACTGGTTCGAAGGCTGTTGCCGAGGCTATCGCCGAGGCTACCCAGACCAAGGGTGCCTACTCGCTCATTGGTGGCGGCGACAGCGTAGCTTGCATCAACAAGTTCGGTTTGGCCGACAAGGTTAGCTATGTATCGACCGGTGGTGGTGCTCTCCTCGAGTTCATTGAGGGCAAGGAGCTCCCCGGCGTGGTTGCTATCAAAAAGTAAGCCATCTCCGAAATAGACCCTCTTTCCGTCGGAAGACGGTGGGGGATAAAAAAGGCGACTCTCCACAGCGGAGAGTCGCCTCTTTTTGTTGCAACCTTTCGTTGCTTATTTCACGCTCCAGGTGCCCTGGCCTTTATCCCAAGCGCCCTCGGCGATGGTGTAGAGGTTGGTGCCATCGGTGGGGATTACAAGGTCGGAGGTCTGGTTCCACTTGTTGTCCCAGTTGTTGTTGGTGCTGGAGGGGTTCATACGGCAGAAGATAACCGAAGTGAAGTCGCCCACGGGGATATTAACCTCGTAGATGCCGTCGGAATCCTCGTCGGTCATACTTACCCAAGCGTCGCCGGCGCCAAAGAAGTAGGCTGCAAAGCGAGCGCCGTCGGCCTTCCAGTTGTTGTTGGGCGAGAGGTAGAGCCTGTTCTCGGTAACCTCGGGCTCCTCGGTGATGGGCTCCTCGCCGCTAACGGTCTGCTCGGTAGCCTCTGCGGGAGCTACACCTGCACTCATAAGGTAAACAACAAGGGTGTTCTGGTTGAAGTAGATGTCGTAGGTGCCGGCAGCCTCAACCAAGATGTCGCCTACGCCCATTTCGGCCGAAGCGGTGAAGTATTTGTTGGCCTGGATGTAGTTGATTGCGCCACGACCGATGTTGATGGGGCCCTCCCAGGTGCCTACGGTGCGGATCTTGAAGGCGTCGTAAGCCTCCATAACAACGCCCTCGGCAACCAAAAGACCCTCGGTGGGGGTGGTGTAGAGGATTGCGTCGGTAGCCCAAGCGCTGGCTGCAAAAGAGCCAACAACGCCAAGGCCCGAAGCCTCTGCTACGAAGGTGTTCTCATCGTCGTTGCCCTCCTCATTGCCGGTGTTGTCGTCACCCTCCTCGGTCTGGTTGAACTGAAGGTTGTTGTCGGCCTCCCAGTCGGAGATGGTGGGGGTGAAGTCGGTAGCAATGCTCTCTTTGGTGAGCGAGATCTCTGCGGTGCTAACCTTGCCTGCCGAGAAGGTTGCGGGAGCCGAGATGCCGAAGCTGTACTGCTTGTCGCTGCTGGTGGTTACCATAATCTGGGGTGTAACATCGCTCTGGGGAACGAGGATGAGGGCCCAAGCCTCTGCGCCATCCACACTCACGCTGGCAGCCTTGATGGTGCCTTTCGAGCCGCTTGTTACTGCGCTGCCGTCCAACATATTTACGGTGGTGGTGCCATAAACACCCGAGAACCATACATTCTCAATCTCCTCGCCGAGCTGGTTGTCAATCTTTACAACCACCTTCGAGAGGGCGTGGCGGAAGGGGAGCACAACGGCAGCCTCGGTGGGAGCCGAGGTGGTTGCAGCCACCATCAGGTCCGAAGCGGTGTAGCCCTCTTTGGTGCTCTGGTCGGCATTGACGGTGAAGGTGTAACCTGCAGCGTTGTAGTTGCCTGCGGTGTTGTAGGGGTAGTAGGCAACAACATCGGCAACAACCTCCTCGTCGGTGTACCAGAGGTTGGTCTGCTCACCCACGAGTTTGCCTGCGGTGTAGGTGTAGAGAGCATTGTCGAGCCAAGTGGTGCCATTGAGGATGTGAAGACCAATCTGGTCGCCCTCCTCAAAAGAGGTGTCGGTTGCCCTTGTGAAGTTGTACATCTGTGCGCTCACAGCGATTTTTTTGCCCTCGAGAGTGGGCTCATCCACGGGCTGTTTGCACGAGGTTGCGAAGGCTGCAATGCAGAGAGCCAGCGCAAGGAGTTTGGTAGCTTTCATTGTGAATTGTTTTTTAATGATAGATTATGTTATTGGTAATTACTTGTCTGGTTGACGGTTTGCAATTATTGTACAAAGGTACTCTTTTTTTTGTGTAAAAGAGAGTATGCCACCATTTTTTGCTCTCCCAATCAGGGGTGACGGGTGAAAAATGTGGTTTGTGAGTAACAAGTTCGCAAATAATGTCTTATCTTTGTAACAAACTGTAACCATTCAAAGGGGTAAATTCACAAAAAACCTAAAATAACTATAATTATGTACGGAAAAATCAAAGAACATCTCCAGAAAGAGCTCGCCGACATTCGCGAGGCTGGTCTTTACAAAGTAGAGCGCATCATCGAGTCGCCCCAGAGGGCTGCTATCGAGGTGGGTGGTAAAGAGGTACTCAACTTCTGCGCCAACAACTACCTTGGACTCTCGGACAATCCCCGCCTTATTGAGGCTGCAAAGAGGGCTCTCGACAACCGCGGTTTCGGTATGTCGTCCGTAAGGTTCATCTGCGGCTGCCAGGACATCCACAAGGAGCTTGAGAAGGCCATTGCAGACTACTTCGGCACCGAGGATACCATCCTCTATGCTGCTTGTTTCGATGCAAACGGTGGCGTGTTTGAGCCCCTCTTCACTGAGCAGGATGCCATCATCAGCGACTCTTTGAACCACGCTTCGATTATCGACGGTGTAAGGCTCTGCAAGGCTGTGCGCTATCGCTACGCCAATGCCGATATGGAGGAGCTTGAGAACTGCCTCAAACTCGCTCAGGCACAGCGCTTCCGCATCATCGTGACCGACGGTGTCTTCTCGATGGACGGCAATGTTGCCAAGATGGACGAGATTTTGGCTCTGGCAGAGAAATACGACGCTCTTGTTATGGTTGACGAGTGCCACTCGGCAGGCGTTGTTGGTGCAACAGGTCGCGGTGTGACCGAGCTCTACAACTGCCGTGGTCAGGTGGATATCCTCACCGGCACGCTCGGTAAGGCCTTTGGTGGTGCAGTTGGTGGTTTCACCACAGGTCGCAAGGAGATTATCGAGATGCTCCGTCAGCGTTCGCGTCCCTACCTCTTCTCCAACTCGGTGCCCCCCGCAGTTGTGGGTGCAAGCATCGAGGTCTTCAAGATGCTCTCCGAGAGCAACGAGATTCACGACCGCTTGGTGGAGAATGTGGAGTACTTCCGCACCAAGATGCTCGAGGCCGGCTTCGACATCAAACCCACCCAGAGTGCCATCTGCGCAGTAATGCTCTACGACGCACCTCTGTCGCAGGTTATGGCTGCCAAACTCCTTGAGGAGGGTATCTATGTAACCGGTTTCTATTACCCCGTAGTTCCCAAAGGTCAGGCTCGCATCCGCGTACAGGTATCGGCCGGCCACACTCGCGAGCACCTCGACAAATGTATCGCAGCCTTCACCAAGATTGGCAAGGAGCTCGGTGTGATTAAATAGAGCAGGAGCAACGGCTTTTTCGAGAGAGTATGGCAAAAGTTGTTCTGGATAAGATAGACCGCAAGATTCTTCAACTATTGGTGCGCAACGCCCGAATGCCCTTTCTGGAGATTGCCAGAGAGTGTGGTATCTCGGGTGCTGCGATTCACCAGAGGGTCAAGAAGCTCGACGAGCAGGGCGTAATCCTCGGCTCAAGGCTCATTGTGGACCCGAGGTTGCTGGGTCACGATGTGTGTGCCTTTGTGGGTATTGAGGTTCAGGAGCCCGCCCTTGAGGAGGCCATCATCGAGGCGCTGCACAATCTCCCCGAGGTGGCTGAGTGCCACTACATTACGGGCCACCACAACCTGTTGGTGAAGATGTATTGTGAGGATAATGAACATCTTATGCGTACGCTTGCAGAGGGTATTCGCAAGATTCCGGGTGTTATGGGTACCGAGACAATCATAAGTCTTTCGGAGTCCTTCTCCCGACAAATTGATGTAAGCCATTTGTGCGATGAGTAGGATGTTGCTGACCAAAGAGTTTCGCCTTGAGATGGCCCACGCACTTGTGGGCTACGACGGTCCTTGCAGCCAGATTCACGGCCACTCCTATCTGTTTGAGGTCACCGTTGAGGGGCCCAAAACGCAGAGCGAGGGCGCCAAGATGGGTATGGTTGTGGACTTCAAGGAGGTGAAAAGGGCGGTTGAGGAGAGCGTGGTGGCCGAGTTTGACCACTCGTTCACAATCCGCCGCACCGCCGCCACCGAGGAGCTTATCGCAACCCTTGGTCGCTATTTCACCCGCATCAATGCGGTGGAGTGGCAGCCCACGAGCGAAAACCTTCTGGAGCATTTTGCTGCCCTCATTACGGCCCGCCTGCCCGAGGGTGTAAGGCTCCACTCGCTGCGCCTCCACGAAACGGCCACCTCGTGTGCCGAGTTGAGGATGGAGTAGAAAGAGGGTTGGCCACAGGCAATAGACACTCTGTAAATAATTCGTGGGTTACACAATGTGTAGCCCACGATTTTTTTCTATGGCGCGGATTGTGTATTCTGCGAGGGGGTAAATAAAAAAAAAGCCATCGGCGTAGTGCCGATGGCTTTGCTATGCTGTAACGCCAGCCCTAAAGGAGCCTAATACCTCTGGAAAATCCAGACATCCTTGCCTTGGCGTTTGTATTTGCTGCGGAGTTTTTCCGCCTCGTTCCAATTGTTGGTCGAGTGGGCCATAACCACCCATTTGCCACCGGGATAGTCGCCGATAACATAGTTTGCAGAGCCGATTTTCAGAGGGTCGCGTCGCACACAATCGCGAGCGTTCTGCTTGGTGCTATAGACTCCCACCGAGAGGTTATAGCGTTTGTTGGTTGCCGCGGGTGAGGGGTGGGTGTTCTGCTGCTTGGTGGGCTCCACGGCGGGCGCCTCAACCTCGGCCTTTGTTTCCGCTTGAGGTGCGGGCTCGACTGCCACATCAA
>JAZQZA010000099.1:0-1940 GCA_045633765.1 Tidjanibacter sp.
AGCCAGAACTGGTAGAACTTATATGGAGAGGTGTACTTTGCATCCAACCACACATTACCACTCTCGGTCTTGCCAAACTTAGTTCCATCTGCCTTAGTGATAAGAGGGCAAGTGATAGCAAACGCCTCAGCCTCAGAGCCGAGCTTGCGGCGGATAAGCTCCGTACCTGTGGTGATGTTACCCCACTGGTCGGCACCACCGAGCTGAACCTTACAGTTCATAGTCTGGTAGAGGTGCAGGAAGTCGTAACCCTGCAAGAGCTGGTAGGTAAACTCGGTGAACGACATACCCTCGCCCTCGCCCGAGAAGCGCATCTTTACAGAGTCCTTCGCCATCATATAGTTTACGGTGATGCACTTACCGATGTCACGAGCGAAATCGAGGAATGAGAACTCCTTCATCCAGTCGTAATTGTTCACCAAAAGAGCCTTGTTCTCGGCGTCAGACTCGAAGTCGATGGGCTTCGCCAACTGTGCCTTGATAGCCTCCTGATTGTGGCGCAATGTAGCCTCGTCCAAGAGGTTACGCTCTTGCGACTTACCGCTGGGGTCGCCAATCATACCTGTAGCACCACCCACCAATGCGATGGGACGGTGGCCACACATCTGGAAGTGCTTCAAAATCATAACACCCACCAAGTGACCAATATGCAATGAGTCGGCTGTGGGGTCGATACCCAAGTAAGCCGTTGTCATCTCCTTCTCGAGCTGCTCCTTTGCGCCGGGCATAATCGTGTGGATCATACCACGCCACTCGAGCTCCTCTACAAAATTCTTTGTTGCCATTGTTGTAACTTTTTATCTTTTTAATCTATAATTTTCATTTGTTGTCGGCGACCGTTCAGCCACAGCCTTTACCTACTCATATTCCATATCCAAGGCCTTCTTAAGCTCCAAGACCATCGGATTCTTTTCGGTCATATGCTTGATACGATCCTCCAACTTTATCGGGCGTGAGGCCTTTATTTTCTCGTTCACCTTCACCTCCAAATCCAGCGTGCCATCTACGCCTGCCGTGCGGGCTATGGTGAGCAGAATCTCGGTCTTCGAGCGCATAATCTCCTCGTATAGAGTCTGCGACGGCACCTCGACGGTAATTGTGTGACCTGCGACGGTCATCTTCTCGAATGCCACTACAAAGCGCGGGCGCTCCGAGAGTATCGCCTCAATTACGGCTGTACGGCGCTCTGTAATCTTTTGCTCGCTGTGCGGGTCGAATGAGGTCTTTATCTGCTCCTTAACCTCCTCTTCGGGCTTCTCCGACTTCTCTTCGCTGGCCGAGTTCATCAGGCTGGCGATAGAGAATTCATCCACTGTCGAACGGCCTGAAACGGCGGGTGTCGGCGGTGCGGGTGTCGGTTTGGGAGGCTCCTGCTTAACGGTCTTTGTGGGCGGTACAGCCTCGGCTACGGGCGTAGCAACGGGTGCGGCCACCTTGGGTGCCTGCACAGCACTGCCTCCTGCGGGTGTTATTTTGTCGGGAAGGTCGGGTAGGGGATAGCTCTCGTCTAACGTGTCGGTGTCGTTATTTTTTTTTTTGCCAAGACTTGCTATCTTCATAAGTCCCAGCTCAACCAACAATCTCTGATTTGACGATTGCTTTATCTTTCCGTCCGCTTCTGTGAGTAACGATATGGCACCGAAGAGAAAGGCGGTGTCGCACATCTCCGCCTGACGGCGGTATCGGTCGAGAAGCGTACCTGTAAGTTCAATAAGCGAGATTGCGGGGCCCTTGGCCAGAAGCAAATCGCGCATATGCTGATTCAGACCACTCATAAATGTCTGGCCCGAGAAACCCTTCGACAACACCTCATCAAAGCGAATAAGCGCCGTCGTGTAGTCGCCTGCGAGCAACATCTCGGTCATCGAGAAGTATGTATCGTAATCCAGCACATTCAGCGTTTGCGCCACCTCCTTGTACTGCAACTCGGCATTGCAGAA
>JAZQZA010000100.1:0-2485 GCA_045633765.1 Tidjanibacter sp.
CAATTTTCAACTTTCAACTTCTATTCTTGTTCCTAAACTTCTTGGGCGTCACGCCCTCGTGGCGCTTGAAATACTGGCCAAAGAAGCTCGGATTGGGGAAGTTGAGTTTGGCGGCAATCTGCTGCACAGTCATATCCGAGGATGTGAGCAGGGTGCGGGCATAGCGCATCACCGTACGGTCAATCCACTCCACAGGCGACTGGCCCGAGGCCTTCTTCACAACCACCGAAAGATACTTCGTGGATATGCACAACTTATCGGCATAGAAGCCCATATCACGATACTCACACGCATATTTCTCAACCAACACCAAGAACTCGTGGCAAAGCACACTCTGGCGCGAATGGCCCACTGCCAACTCCCTATCGCCGGCTGCAATGTGGTCGCGATACATTGCGTGAAGCTCATAGCACAACACCAAAAGCAGGTGGTGGGAAATCTCCTCACCAAAGGGGTGTTCGCGCTTATCGCGCTTGCGCTTGAGCATCTCACCCAACTCAATAATGGTGTTCATCTGCTCATCGCTAACCCTCAATACGGGGTTTGAGGAGATGTAGATGTAGCTCTGCACCACATCGGACATCTGAATATTCATCATAAATTTTGTGCTTGCCGCAATGACATAACCGATGAAATCGTCCGAGGAGTAGGTAACCTGCACAACCGTATTGGAAAGGATAGTCACCATGTCGCCCTTTTCGACATTATATTGCGTGTCGTTGATGACAAAAGTGCCCCTGCCACGCAGACACAAACACACAACCCCTGCCCTAATCATTCGGGGCTCATTGTGGTTCTCCTTCACCGTTGGGTTGTTTGCATCGAGGGTAACACACTCAAATAGCGAATTACCAAGCGAGTCGGTGGAGATGAAAGGCACTGTAAGGTTCTTCATAACATATCTTCTTTTTGAGTAACGATTCTGTATTATATTCCACAACAAAGGGCACCACAAGATAGCCACAATGTTCGATAATAACCCATTGCCCCCGAAAATATTGCCCCAATGCGAACTTTTGAACATTTTTGACTACCAACAGAGAGATTTTAGAATTGTCGGCTGGGCAACCTCCAATAGCCCTCCCGATAGCAAAACCCACCCGTGCCAGCCAACAATTTTGAATTTTGAATTTTGAATTTTGAATTTTTGTAGGTACATTTGTAGGCTATATCGCGCGCGAAACGCGCAATATGGCAGCCAAGTTATTGATTATCAACTAACACACATAACATTTTTAACACAATTTACATTTACTTATGGCAAACGTAAAAAGAGTTTACACCTTTGGCGACAGGAAAGCCGAGGGTAACGGTAAAATGAGAGAGTTGCTTGGCGGTAAAGGTGCCAACCTTGCAGAGATGAACCTGCTGGGTATGCCCGTGCCTCCCGGATTCACCATCACCACCGATGTATGTACCGAGTACTACAAAGAGGGTGAGGCTAAAGTAATCGAGCTCATCAAGGCAGAGGTTGAGGCCGCTATCAAGATGATTGAGGAGTCGACCGGTATGACTTTCGGTGGCGAGGTTTCGCCCCTTCTGTTGTCGGTTCGTTCGGGTGCTCGCGCTTCGATGCCCGGTATGATGGATACCATCCTTAACCTCGGTATGAACGATAAGGCCGTTGAGGCTGTGGCTGCTCGCTCGGGCAACGACCGCTTCGCTTGGGACTCCTACCGTCGTTTCGTACAGATGTACGGTGATGTGGTTCTCGAGATGAAACCCGCATCGAAACAGGATATCGACCCCTTCGAGGCAATCATCGAGGAGGTAAAAGAGGAGAAAGGCGTGAAGAACGACGCCGATCTTACCGCTGAGGACTTCAAGGAGCTCGTTGTTCGCTTCAAGAAAGCCGTTAAGGAGCAGACCGGTAAGGACTTCCCCGTTGATCCTTGGGAGCAGCTCTGGGGCGCCATCTGCGCAGTATTCCGCAGCTGGATGAACGAGAGGGCTATCCTCTACCGCAAGCTCAACAACATCCCTCAGGAGTGGGGTACCGCAGTGAGCGTTATGGCAATGGTATTCGGCAACATGGGCGACAACTCGGCTACCGGCGTGTGCTTCTCGCGTGACGCTGCTACCGGTGAGAATCTCTTCAACGGTGAGTATCTCGTAAACGCTCAGGGCGAGGACGTTGTGGCAGGTATCCGTACCCCCCAGCAGATTACCTTGGAGGGCTCGCGCCGTTGGGCTAAGGCTCAGAACATCGACGAGGCTGTTCGCGCAAGCCAGTTCCCCTCGTTGGAGGAGGTTATGCCCGAGGTTTACAAAGAGCTCTGCGACATCAAAGACCACTTGGAGAACTACTTCGCAGATATGCAGGATATGGAGTTCACCATTCAGGACGGCAAACTCTGGATGCTCCAAACCCGTAACGGCAAGCGTACCGGTGCCGCAATGGTGAAGATCGCTATGGATATGTTGGCCGAGGGCCGCATCGACGAGCAGACCGCTATCCTCCGTCAGGAGCCCGAGAAACTCGACG
>JAZQZA010000101.1:0-3110 GCA_045633765.1 Tidjanibacter sp.
TATCCCTCTCGCGGCCACCTCTCTCGCGTACAATGTGGGGCAGAGGATTGGCGGCATACTCCGCCTCACGAATGCGCGAGCGGTAGATATCAATGGCCATATATATAGCGTTGCGCATAGAGCTCTCGTCGGCCACGCCCTTGCCGGCAATATCATAGCCCACACCGTGGTCGGGCGAGGTGCGCACAACCTCCAGGTTGGTCGTAACATTCACGCCATAGGGGGTGAGGGTCTTAAAAGGAGCCAGGCCCTGGTCGTGGTACATAGCCAATACGGCGTCGTACTTCTTGAAGGTGCCCGCCGCAAAGAAGCCATCGGCCGCAAAGGGACCAAAGGCCAAAGTGCCGCCCTCGTAGGCCTCCTTAATAGCAGGGGCGATAATCTCCTGCTCCTCCTTACCCAGCAGGCCGCCGTCGCCCGCGTGGGGGTTCAGGGCCAAAACGGCAATGCGGGGTTTGCGCACGCCGAAGTCCTCCTTCAAGGAGCGCTCCAGCTGACCAATGCGCTTAACGATGAGCTCCTTCGAGAGTGCCGCAGCCACCTCCGCAACGGGAATATGGATGGTCGCAAGGCCCACCCTCATAACATCGCTGCACATAAGCATCAGGGGCTCGCCGCCAAACTGCTGTGCCAAAAACTCGGTGTGGCCCACAGCGCCAAAGCCCGCCTCATCCATCTCATTCTTATTGATGGGGGCCGTAACCAGCACATCCAGGCTGCCGGCCTTCACATCCTCCACAGCCCTGCGGAGAGACTCCACAGCCACGGCTCCCGCCTCGGCCGAGGCCTCACCCGCCGTTATGCGCATATCGGCCTTGCCACACTCAACAAGGTTGAGCTTGCCCTCGTGGGCCTCCGAGGCCGAGCGCACGATGGTATAGTTCACCTGCTCGGCGTCCTCCACCTTCGACTTGTAGAACGACATAGACTTCGATGCGCCATAGAGCACGAAGGTTGCCATCTCAAACATCCTCTGGTCGCGGAAAATCTTTATGATAGTCTCGGCACCCACACCCGATGGGTCACCCAGCGTCACACCAATTCGTATATTCATAGTTTTCTCTTCTTTCGGTTTAATTGTCGGCCCTGTTGGGGCGAAGCTCTTGGAGTCGGTTCTCCACATCCTCTGTTATGTCGCCAAACTCCCTCTTGCCACCCAGCGAGAAACGCAGGTAGGTGATGGGCATACCCTGTGCCAGGAATTTGCTCTCATAGGCGGTCTTCACCGAGAGGGTCTCATCGGCATAGCCTGTGCCATAGATATCGTTATTGGCAACCTCCACGGGGAGTTCGTTGTGGGCAATAACCTCCTTGGTAAACTCGTGCAGGAACTGCGAGTCGGTCTTGAGGTTAATCATACCACCCTCCTTGAGAATCTTGGCATAGCGTGCCAAAAAGAGGGGACCCGTAAGGCGGTGTTTGGCCCTCTGCTTGGGCATCTGGGGGTCGGGGAAGGTGATCCAAATCTCGCTCACCTCACCCTCGGCAAAGAGCGACGAGATGAACTCAATCCTTGTGCGCAGGAAGCCCGCATTGGAGATACCTTGCTCGGTGACACTCTTGGCACCACGCCACATCCTTGCGCCCTTAATATCCACGCCGATGAAGTTCTTGTCGGGATTTCTCTCGGCCAGAGCCACCGTATATTCACCCCTGCCACAGCCGAGCTCCAGCACAATGGGGTTATCATTTCCGAAAAACTCACCCCAGCGACCCTTCATAGGGTGATCCACACCGAAGACCTCCTCAAAGGCGGGCTGAACCATACATTTGAAGGTGAGATTCTCACTAAATCGTCTAATCTTATCTTTTCCCATATCTATCGTCTCTTCTATCTCGTTTTTTCAATGGTCACACCCGCCATCCACACACCCTCAACATCGAGGCCGGGAGTGAGTATGAAGGTATAATCTCCACTCTCGCCAAAGAGCGCATTCTCCACCCAGAGGGTTTTAATCTCGGTGAAGGAGCCTCCCGAGTGCACCTCCTTGGCCTGAAGCACAACATCGCTCGAGAAGAATGCTCCCGAGGGGGCCACACACCCCACCTGAAATGTCATAGGTGCCGAGTCTACCTTGCCGCTCTCCATACGCAGGGCCACGCCCACATTGTAGAGCGAGAGTGTGTCGGAGTTGGTGTAGTCGATGGCCACCTCCTCGCCGAAGTGCCAACCCCCACGCGGAGTGTCGGCCACAACAGCACCCTCGGGCCTGGGGGTACAACCCACAGCCCACAGCGCCACCAATACTATCCACATCCATCTACGCATACTCTCTCTTGCTATCCTCCTCCCTAATCACCGTTTGGGTACTACTCCTCCTTTTTCTCGGGCCTACCGTTCTCGCCCCTCTCCTTGCGCTCGCCTCGAGGGTTGTTGCCACGCGAACGACCACCACCATTCCTTCCGCGGTTATTCCTTCCACGGTTGTTATGGCCTTTGGAGTCGCCCTCCTTGCGCTCGCCACCCTCCTTCTGTGCGTCCTCACCGGACTGCTTGGGTGTCTTGGGCTCACGCTGCTCCTTGGGCTCGCCGGACTGCTTGGGGGCCTTGGGCTCGTGCTGCTCCTTGGGCTCTCCAGATTTCTGCTCGCCACCCTTCTGGTCGCCGCCCTGTTTGGAGCCTTTGGATTTATTGTTTTTCTTCTTTTTCTTCTTGGACTTGTCGAAGCGGGTGATGCTATCCTCGCCAATGACATTGATGTAGGTGGGCTCCTCGGTGGTGGTATCCACAACCGTATCCGAGGTTATCTTCTCGGGCTTCTTGCCCTCGGCATTGAGCCTCATAATCTCCTTCACCCTGCCCACCGACAGAGTCACAAGACCTACCATAGAACCAGGCTGGGTGCTGAAACTCATAGTGCGTGCCAAGATGTCGCTCTTGACGTGGAAGTAGTCGGCATCGAGAGCCTGCAAGGGGCCATTCACACGGGGGAACTCCTGTCGTGCGTCGGTGTAGCAGTCGAGCTCATAGGAGAGGCAGCACTTGAGCTTGCTGCACTGACCCGCGAGCTTCTGGGGGTTGAGCGAGAGCTCCTGCGTACGCGCCGCACCCGTCGTCACGGAGTTGAAGGAGCTAATCCACGACGAGCAGCAGAGCTGACGGCCACAAG
>JAZQZA010000102.1:0-2728 GCA_045633765.1 Tidjanibacter sp.
CTAACTAATTATTGATTATTCAGTTAATTTTGAATTTTGAATTCCAAATTTTGAATTTACAGCAGCGCCTTGTAGCCCTCTGCGTCGAGAAGGTCGTCGAGCTCTGCGGGGTTCTCCATACGGATACGCACGAGCCAGCCACCCTCATAGGGCTCTTTGTTCACGAGCGAGGGGTCGGCGTCAACCTCGGGGTTGAGCTCCAAAACCTCACCGGTCACGGGCAGGAACACATCCGAAACGGTCTTAACGGCCTCGATGGAGCCGAACACCTCGTGTGCGCCTACAGTCTCACCAACGGTGGGAACATCAACGAAAACGATATCACCAAGCTCGCCCTGTGCGAAATCGGTAATGCCTACCAATGCTTCGTTGCCATCAACAACTTTAATCCACTCGTGGTCTTTCGAGTACTTCAATTCTGCGGGAATGTTCATAGTGTTTAGTTATTTTTAGAGTTATTAATGTTAATTTCTCATCCATAGACTTAGCCAACCACAAAGATACGCATAAAATTCAAAATGCAAAATTCAAAATTCAAAATTATTTGGTCCAAACTCTAAAGTCCAACAACCAACCAACCGAATGGGCATTAGGTGTTCAAGGTCGCAGGAGTCTTTGCCTGCCAAGTGTAAGCAATTAAAAGTACGCACAGCGGCAGGGGCAACAGGTGGCCCATGCGCTCGCCTATTCACAATTTTCAACTCTCAATTTTCAACTTTCAACTTTATTTCCTATATTTGTGGATTGAACCTAAAACCACAACTACGAATACAACAAAATGAATACCTTAATCGACCGCGCTCTTATTGAGAACGCAATGCAGAAGTTGGAGGTTAGCTCGTTTGAGGACCTCTCGATTCGTCAGCTCGTTTCGCTCGTGAAGATGTTTGAGCAGCAGACAGGCCAGGAGTTTATCCACTTTGAGATTGGCGTACCCGGATTGCCTGCTTCACAGGTGGGTATTGACGCACAAAAAGCAGCCCTCGACAGAGGTGTGGCTTCGGTTTACCCCTCGCTTGAGGGCGAGCCCGCACTCAAGGAGGCAGCCTCGAAGTTTGTGAAGGCCATCATCGGCGCCGACATCGCACCCGCACACTGCATCCCCACCGTGGGCTCTATGCAGGGCACCTTCCTGACTCTTATGGCCGTATCGGCTCTCGACAAGAAGAAGGACACAATCCTCTACATCGACCCCGGATTCCCCGTGCAGAAGACACAGGCCGATGTGCTCGGCATTCGCCGTGAGGCCTTCGATGTCTACAACTACCGTGACGAGAAACTTGCACCCAAGCTCGAGGAGTACCTCTCGACGGGGCGCATTGCCGCCATCCTCTACTCCAACCCCAACAACCCCTCGTGGATGTGTCTGACGGACTCGGAGCTGAAAACCATCGGTGAGCTGGCAACCAAGTATGGTACCATTGTGATTGAGGACCTCGCCTATGTGACTATGGACTTCCGCAAGGGGAACGACCCCGCAACGGGCCTGCCAACACAGGTGAGCGTTACCAAATATACGGACAACTACATCCTCCTTTTGAGCGGCTCCAAGATTTTCTCCTATGCCGGTGAGCGTATCGCAGTGACCTGCATCTCGGACAAGGTCTTCGGACTCAAGAGCGACGACCTGAAGGCGAAGTATGGTATGCCCAGCTTCGGCAATGTCTTCGTACACAAGCTCATATACACTCTCTCTTCGGGTGTGTCCCACTCGGCACAGATGGCCTTGGCGGCTATGATGGACCAGGCAGCCGAGGGTATCTACAACTACCGCGACGAGGTGAGGGAGTATGCCATCCGCACCGAGCGCATCCGTGAGATTCTCACCCGCCACGGTTTCCATCTGGTCTACGACAAGGATGTTGACGAGCCCGTGGGCAGCGGCTTCTTCTTCACCATCGGCTACAAGGATATGAAGGGCGGCGAACTGCTGGGCAAACTCCTCCAGTGCGGTGTGAGTGGCATTGTACTCACCTCCACAGGCTCCGACTATGAGGGTATTCGTGCCTGCTCGTCGGCCATCAAGCCCCACCACTACGACCTGCTGGACGAGCGTCTTGGGATGTTCGAGGAGTTGGTTAAATAAATTTCTTTTCTTTCAAAACTGAATCTATGGCAAATTTTGTTACGGCTGCCGAGGCGGCGAAATTGATTAAGAGCT
Source organism: Tidjanibacter sp. (assembly GCA_045633765.1). Taxonomy (GTDB): domain Bacteria; phylum Bacteroidota; class Bacteroidia; order Bacteroidales; family Rikenellaceae; genus Tidjanibacter. Next base: position 2,162 of record JAZQZA010000102.1, read on the forward strand.
ACGATAAGGTCTATGTTCAGGGCTCAACGAGCGTCCCCGAGGTGCTCATTGACGCTATGGTGGCGCGCGCCGATGAGTTACGCGGCGTGGAGGTCTACAGCGCCTTTGCTGTGGCCACCCGCGACATCCCCTACGGCACCCCCGAGATGAAGGAGAGCTTCATCCCCCAGAGCTTCTTTGTGGCCAACAACTACCGCAAGGCTATCGCCAGCGGCTACGGCTCCATCACCCCCTGTTTTTTGGGTGAGGTGCCCGCACTTGTGAGGGAGGGCTATGTGAAGTACGATGTGGCTCTGCTGAACTGCTCAGAGCCCGACGCTAACGGCTATTGCAGCTTCGGCATCTCGGCAGATTTGGCAGTGAGCGCAGCCGAGACGGCAAAAATCATCATCGCACAAATCAACCCCCGCATTCCCTACACCTACGGCGACGCGTTGGTGCATATAGACCGCATAGATGCTGCCGTGAGGGCCGACTGCGAGCCCGTGGCTCTGCCCACCGTGGAGCCCAACGAGGAGGAGTGGAAGATTGGCGGCTACATTGCCGAGCAGATTCCCGACGGAGCGA
>JAZQZA010000103.1:0-18946 GCA_045633765.1 Tidjanibacter sp.
CCGAAACCGTTGATACCAATCTTAATCTGTGCCATAATTTCTTTTTGTGTTAATGGTTATTATGTTGTCTATTATCTCTTTCCGAGCTCTTTGGACCACAAAAGTACAAACTTCCCTCTATTTACCAAAACTATTATTAAATTTTTTTAGTAACTAACTGCAAAAGTAACATTAGTTTAACTTTGGCGTACCCCTTCGGGGGTGTTGTGTGGGGGGAGGGGAGAGAGTGTGTGGTGGTGTGTTTTGACAGTGTGGAGTGGGTTAGTTCTCCTTGAAGTCCACATACTCGCCCACATCCTCATTGACCCTCTTTTTGGTCTGGGGCATACTCTTGACGCTCACCTTGCCCTCATTGGGGTTGCGGGGGCGGGAGGTGTTCTGGTAGCCGCCGAAGTTCCAGGTGTAGCCACGGAACTCCTCGCCTCGGGCGTCGGCATCGCGCATTGCTTGGCGGATGCGGTGGCGGAAGATGAGTGAGCCCACGAGGGCCACCAAAATCAGAAATCCGATAACTCCAAAGATAAGGCTAAAAATATCGCCCAGCGAGATGGCTCCCGAGAGGAGCAGCACGAGGACAATTATCCAGAGGATTGTGCTAAAATCGCTTCTCATAGCTTGAGTGTTAGTTGTGTTGTCTATTCTGGGGGGATTATTTGTTTACTCTGTATGCCTTTTTGACGCCGGCGATGCGTAGGATGTTGTGGGTGACCATATCGGCGACGCTCGACGAGGGTACCTCCACATTCACAAGTCCGCCAATCTGCCCGTCCCTCAGGGGGGAGAGGGCTATGGAGCGGATGTTGATACCGAGCGAGCCTATGACCTCGGTTATGCGGTTGAGCATACCTCCGTTGTCATCGGCCACAATTCGGATGGCGGCAATGAAGCTACCCTTGCTCGTTTCGCCCTTCCATCGTGCGGCGATTATACGATAGGGGTACATCTCGCGCAGTCGGCGTGCATTGGGGCAGTCGGTGCGGTGGATGGTCACACCCTTGTTGATTGTCGTGAAGCCGAAGACCTCATCGCCAAATATGGGGTTGCAGCAGCGTGCCGTGTGCCACTCCAGTCCGTGGACCTCTTCGCCCAGGATGAGCTCCTCGCCACTCTCCTTATCCTCCTTGCGGGGAGTGGCGGAGATTTTGGGCTGCGGAGGAGGGGTGGGGTTCTCAACGCCTGCAAGGTGGCGCGAGATGATCTCCTTGATGTCCGCCATATCGACCCTCTCATCCACAATGCGACCATAGAGTTCCATACCCGTACGCAGTTTGTAGTGCTTGCACAGCACCGCTACGGCATCGTCTATGGCGATGGTGAGCTTCCAATTTTTGAGTTTGCGCTCCAACTCCTCGCGTCCCAGCTTGGCGAGCTTGCTCTCCTCCTCGCGGAGGTAGGCTTTGATGCGGCTGCGAGCCTTGCTGGTGACCACAAAGTTGAGCCAATCGGTCTTGGGCTTTTGGTTTTTGGAGGTGAGGATGGTGACGATGTCGCCATTGTGGAGTCGCTCCTTGATGGGGACATTGCGCTGGCCAATCTTGGCGCCCACACAACTGCTACCAACCGAGGTGTGTATGTCGAAGGCAAAGTCGAGCACAGTGGCACCCTCGGGTAGTTTGCGAAGGTCGCCCTTGGGGGTGAAGACGAAGACCTCACGGCCTGTGGCGTAGGCGTCGAGCTTGTCGCAGAGTCCCGACTTGCTGTCGCTCTCCTCGATAATCTCGCGGAGCTTGGCGAGCCACTCCTCGTGGCTTATTGAGCCGCCACCCACACCCTTGTAGCGCCAGTGTGCAGCGATACCTCGCTCGGCCACCTCGTCCATACGCTCCGTGCGGATTTGGAACTCCACCCACTCGCCGAAGGCCGAAACGGTGGCGTGCAACGACTCGTAGCCGTTGCTCTTGGGGATGGAAATCCAATCCCTCATACGGTCCGGATTGGGGGTGTAGAAGTCTGTGACAATGGAGTAGACATTCCAGCACAACATCTTTTCGACCTCCCTCTCACACTCAATGATGATGCGGATGGCAAAGATGTCGAACACCTCATCGAAGCCCACACCCTGCTTCTGCATCTTGCGCCAGATGGAGTAGACGCTCTTGGTGCGGCTCTTCAGGTGGTAGCGTATGCCGCTCTCTCTCATTTTGCGCTCCACGGGGGCCAGCACATCGGCAATCAGAGCCTCCCTGCGCTGGGCGCTCTCGGCCAACTTTTGGGTAATCTCCCGATAGGCTTTGGGCTCAATGTGGGCGAAGGATATCTCCTCTAGCTCGCTTTTGATGTTGTAGAGGCCGAGTTTGTGGGCAATCTGTGCGTAGAGGTTCATACTCTCCCAGCTCTTGCGCATCTGCTTTTCGGCAGGGAAGATGTCAATCTTGCGCATTACCTCCAGACGGTCGGCCAACTTCAGAAGGATTACTCGCGGGTCGGTGGAGTAGGAGATTATAAGGTCCCTGAAGTTGTCAATCTGGCTCTTGTCGGCCTTTGTTTTGATGCTCGATATGTCGTTCATACCGAGGATGATACCAACGGGCGCCTCGCCAAAGAGGGTGTTTATCTCGGCGAGCTCCACAAGCCCCAGGCGGGCAGCGTCGTGGAGGAGTGCAGCCACCACCGAGTTGCGTCCCAACCCAATCTCACAGGCAACAATGGCGGCTGTGGCCACCGAGTGGCCCACAAGCGGGGTGCCATCATAGCGAGTGAGCCCCCCAAGCGCTTCGGAGGCCATCCTCAAGGCTTGTGCAATGAGCTCTTGACTGTGGGCGCTGAAGTGCTTGGAGCAGAGGGTGAGAAACTCACCGTAGGGTTCGTTTTTGTCGTTCATCGGCGAGGAGTTAATATCGTTGCTATCTTTCTTTTATAGACTCAACGACTGCGGAGGCTCTGTTATTGTAGCTCCCGCAGTCGTTTTTTTTGTGTGTACCCCATAGGGGGCGTTGCTACTACCAAATAATCACTCGCTCCTCGGGAGTGCGATACATTGCACCCTCGGTAATATTGAAGGCCTTCAGGAAGTCCTCAATGTTGGGCAGAGTGCCATTCACTCTCCATTTGCCCAGCGAGTGGGGGTCGATTTTGGTGAGTCGGATAACCTCCTGCTCACGCACATTCTGTGCCCAAAGGGTTGCATAGGCGATGTAGAACCTCTGCTCGGCGGTGAAGCCGTCGATGGGCTCGGGGATGTTGTCGCCCATAGCGTCCTTGAGTGCGGTCATTGCCACGCGCAGACCACCCTGATCGGCGATGTTCTCACCGAGGGTGAACTGACCGTTGGCGTGCAGACCCTCCTTGTTTACCTCAATGGCATCGAACTGTGCCACAAGCACCTGTGCCCTCTCGTTGAAGGCCTCGGCATCCTCCTTGGTCCACCAATCGATAAGGTTGCCGTCCTTGTCGTACTGACGGCCCTGGTCATCGAAGCCGTGAGTCATCTCGTGGCCGATAACCACACCGATTGCGCCATAGTTCACAGCGTCGTCAGCCTCGGGATTGAAGAAGGGGGGCTGAAGAATTGCTGCGGGGAAGCAGATCTCGTTGGTGGTGGGGTTGTAATATGCATTCACAGTCTGAGGGCTCATGAGCCACTCGGCCTTATCGACGGGCTGACCGAGGTCGGCGAGGTTGTCGGCAGTGTGCCAAGCGCTTGCACGGCGCACATTCTGGAGGTAGCTCTCCGAGGGGTCAATGGTGAGGCCCTCATACTGCTCCCAGCTGTCGGGGTAGCCAATCTTCACGGTGAAGGAGGCGAGCTTCTCGTGGGCTTTAGCCTTGGTCACATCGCTCATCCACTCCAGGGCGTCGATGTGTTTGCCCAGAGCCTTCTGGAGGTTGCCTACAATCTCCAACATCTTATCCTTGTACTCCTTGGGGAAGAACTTTTCAACATAGATTTGGCCTACTGCTTCCGAAAGGTTGCCGTCGGCCACGGAGAGTGAGCGTTTCCAGCGGGGGCGCTGCTGCTCGCTTCCCGAGAGGGTGCGGCCGTAGAACTCGAAGTGGGCAGCCGAGAAGTCGTCCGAGAGGTAGTTGGCGGCGGTGCGGAGCTCGTGGAAGCGGAGGTAGTCCTTGATGACCTCTAGGTCGGCCTTGCCGATAAGCTCGTTGGCTGCCGCGAGTGCGGGCAGCTGGCTTACTACCACCTCGGCGGGCATCTCAAAGCCCATAGCCTCGGAGTAGGCATCCCAATCGATATTATTGAACTTGCGCTTGAACTCCTTGAGGGAGAGTTTGTTGTAGTTTTTGGTGGGGTTGCGGCGCTCCACATTGGTGAAGTGTGCCTTTGCGAGCTCCATCTCGATGGCCATCACCGATTCGGTGATGCGCTCGGCCTCCTCGGGGGTGTAGCCTGCAAGCTGCGAGATGGTGGCGATGAACTGCTCATAACCCTTGCGGATGGCCTCGCCATCCTCGGCGAAGTAGTAGTCGCGGTCGCCAAGACCAAGGCCCGACTGACCGAAGTAGAGTACATTTACCGCGGTGTTCTTCTCGTCGGGGCCAACTCCCGAGGCGAAGAATACATTGGCGCTCGAAGTGTGGGTTTTGCCGATGTGGGCCGAGAGCTGCTCACGCGAAGTGATGGCGTCGATGGCCTCCAGAGCGGGCTTTAAGGGCTCCACGCCCTCCTTGTTGAGGCGCTCCTCGTCAAGACCGAGCAGATAGAGGTCGGCGAGTTTCTGCTCCACCGAGCCTGCCTCGGCTTTGCTCTCTTTCAGACCGTCGAAAATCTCCTTAACCCTCAGTTCGTTGCTCTGGCGGAGCATATCGAACGCACCAAAGCGTGAGTACTCGGGAGTCAGAGGGTTGCGCTTCTGCCAGCCGGCTGTGAAGTGCTCATAGAAATCCTCGTTGAGTGCATAGCTCTCGTCGAAGTTTGCAGGGTTCAGTGCGGGAGTGTTCTTCTGGCTGCCACACGAAGAGAGTGCGGCTGCGGCAAAGAGTAGAATCATTGTTCGTTTCATAATTTTATAGGCTACTTTGTCTTAAATTGTTCGCAAATATAGACATTTTTATTATATTTGTGCGGAGAACATTTTTAACCCCTTAAAATAATGAAGTCTATGAAACGAGTTTTTTGTATTTTGGCAGTAGTGGGACTTCTGCTGGGAGGTTCCCAAAGTGCTTCGGCACAAAAGAGTGGTGAGTTTTTGGTAAAAGGTGGCGTGGGCTACCTCTCTCTATACGATCTTTTGGGCTCTCTTGTGGTTGGTCTGGGAACAGCCTTTAGCGATGAGGAAGCCCACTCTGAATCATTTGTACCAATGTTGAACCCCAATTTGTCGGTCTATTGGGGTGTGACCGACAAATTGGCTGTGGGTGCTTCGCTTTCGTGTGGCTACTCCTCGGCACGCCGTGTTGTGACCGAAACGGGGGCGGTGTGCAAGAGTATGAAGGTCTTCTATCCATCGCTTTGCTTCGATGTCTACACTACATACTATCGATCGGGTAAATTCTCGTTTTATGGTATGACTGGTTTCGGCCCTATGCTCTATATGACCGAACAAACAGACGAGGGTGTCACCACACGAGAATACAAATTGCTTCCTACAGCACAACTCTACCCGATAGGTTTCTCCTATGGTGGTAAAATCAGTGGATTTATTGAGGGTGGTTGGGGCGCTAAAGGCCTTGTGAATGCAGGTATCAGTTGTTGTTTCTAAAAGATTATGAGTAAGCAATTTATATATTATCCTATGGGCGTGTGTTCGCGCCAATTCGACATTACTTTGAGTGACGACGGTGCTACGATCGAGAGCGTCACAATTACAGGTGGTTGTGCGGGCAACACGCAGGGTGTTGCAGCCCTTGCCAATGGCCGCCCAACGAGCGAGGTTATTGCCCTACTGAAAGGTATTGACTGCAGGGGTAAAGGGACCTCCTGCCCCGACCAACTCGCCCGAGCTCTGGAACGATTTGGTGCAGAGCAATAGTGGCACGAAAGGAGGCCTTGTTTTTTACAACTCCCGACCCCTGGCGGTTGGGAGTTTTTTTTGTGCCACGAAGGTAAAAATAGGCGAGCGAGGAATAAAATACCCATCAAAGATGGGAAAACCAGAAAAAGTGAGTATATTTGTCCGATTATTCGTGAATATTAACTAAAAAAATACAACTCAACTATGTTCAAAAGAATCATTTTGTGTGCCTTGGCAGCAGTTATGCTTGCCTCGTGTGGCAGCCACAAAGACCTTGCCTATTTTCAGGAGGTTGTTGGGAATGAGCAGTTGGTAGGCGTTGCCGGTAAGGTGAATACCATCCGCACCGGTGATATGCTCTCCATCTCGGTATCCTCGTCGAATCCCGCGCTGGCAATCCCCTACAACCTTTTCTCGGCACGCTCGCAGATAGCAAACGCCACTTCGGTTTCCAACTCCTCGAGCAGGATTATCTCCAATGTGAACTATGAGGGCTACACCGTGCGTCAGGATGGCACCATCGATTTCCCCGTTCTGGGTGCAATTGAGGTTGCAGGCCTTACCCGCGAGCAGGTGGCAGATAAAATCAAAGATATGCTCAAGGATGTGGTGACCGACCCTGTGGTGACGGTTACCATCCTGAACTTCTATGTTACCGTTATTGGTGAGGTTGCCCGCCCCGGCACCTACAACTTCCCCGGTGATAGGCTCACCCTTCTGGAGGCCCTCGGCTTTGCTGGCGATTTGACCGTCTATGGCAACCGTGAGAAGGTGATGGTTATCCGCGAGGAGGGAGACGAGCGCCACGTGGAGCTGCTGAACCTCAAGAGCAAGGATATTTTCACTTCGCCCTACTTCTACCTCCAGCAGAACGATGTTGTCTATGTTGAGGCTGTGGGCACTAAAGCCAAGTCGGTGTCGACCTTCACGACCTACTTCCCCGTGATTACCTCGTTGGCATCGCTCGGTACCTCGATTGCTATGATGTTCTACTACATCTCGTTTGTATCTCGCCGCTAAAGAATAGTCTGAATTATGGAAAACAATAACATACAGCAAAACGGTTTCGAACAGCAGAATCCCGAGGGTGAGGGTCAGACCATTACCTTGAGGAGCATTTGGAAGTTCTTTACGGGCAACTGGTTCTGGTTCCTTATTTCGGTGGTCCTCTGCCTCGGCTTGGGCTTCCTCTACTGCAAAATTTCGCCCAAAGTTTACTCCTCGTCGGCGACCATCTACATCGATGAGAACGCTTCGCGAAGTGTGAAGTCCGATGTGACGACGATGACCAACCTGAGGATGATGCGCCAGACCTCCGTTGTGGATAACGAGGCTGCCATCTTGCGCTCCAAGTCGCTGATGGAGAAGGTTGTCAGGAATCTCAACCTCAATGTTGTCTATCGAGTGCAGGCAAAACTCCGCAAGGTGGAGATTTATGCCCCCGCAGTACCCGCACACGTGGTTGTGGACTCCCTGATGAAGGGTTTCACTATGGAAATGAAACTCTCGGAGAATAGTGCTAGCGGTGTCGTTAAGTATGCCGTTGCGGGTGAGGAGCGTGAGTTTAAGTTCTCGAGCGAGTACGACACCCCCATCTATGGCGATATGGGTATCATCCGCATCGTTAAGAATGAGGCCTTCGTGGATGACTACGCAAAGGCTGTGCGCAATAACAACAAGTTCTTCGTGAGTGTAACCTCCCCCGAGAGGTATGCGCGCGCTCTGGCGGCAAACCTTTCGGTGGCCCCCACCAGCAAGACAACAAGTATTATCGCTGTTGGTATGAAGAGCGCCGTTCCCCAGAAGTCGGCCGACATTGTCAATGAGCTCATTTATGTCTACAACGAGGACGCCAAGGAGGGTGAGCGTGCTGTTGCGCGTGCCACTATGGAGTTTGTGGACGAGCGCCTGGAGATTGTTGGTAGCGACCTGGAGAATGTCGATCAGGATGTGGAGAACTACCGCAAGCAGGCCAACACCGTAAATTCGCAGTCGGAGGCCAATATCTATGTGCAGGCTGCCGCTCGTTTGGAGCAGGAGGCTGTGGAGATTGAGACACAGATAAGGATTCTCAAGGATGTGCAGGAGTCCATCCAGAAGATTTCGGGTAAGGTGGGACTCGTGCCCAACCTCGGAGTTGAGGATGCAACGCTGAATAACCACATTTCCGACTACAACAACTCGGTTTTGGAGTATATGGCTATGGGTGGCGACGAGAAGCTCAGCAACCCCCAGGTGAAACACCTCAGGGAGCGTATCCTCTCCATTCAGGCAATCCTTCCCGCCTCCATTAAGAACATCCAGAGCTCGCTGGAGGTGAAACTGCGCTCGGTTAATCGCCAGATTGCCGACAATCAGGCAAGGGTACGCAACCTGCCTTCGATTGAGAAGGGCGCCCAGTCCATCCTGCGCAACCAGCAGATTAAGGTGAAGATTTATGAGTACCTGCTCAACAAGCGTGAGGAGACAAGCCTGAAGCTGGCAACCACCACCGCCATTTCGCGTGTTATCGATGCGGCTGTTCCCGCACCTGTGCCCATCGCTCCCCGCACGATGATGATTATGCTTCTGGCGTTGATTATGGGCTTTGTGATTCCCGTTGTGGTTATCTTCGTTGCGGAGGCCTTGAGGACAAAGGTCTATTCGGTTGAGGAGGTTGAGGAGGCACTCGGTGCAAATGTGCCCATCGTGGGTGCTGTTCCATCGAAGGAGAGCCGCCACACCAGCGATGTGATGGTGACCCCCAATAGCCGCGACGCCGTTTCGGAGGCCTTCCGTATGGTGAGGACCAATATCGACTTTATGTTGCCCAAGGATGGTAAGGTTATTATGGTGACATCCACCGTTCCTTCGGAGGGTAAGACCACCGTGGCACTCAACATTGCGCTTTCGTTTGTCATTACCGGCAAGAGGGTAGTGATTGTGGATATGGATATGCGTAAGGGTTCGATGGAGAAACGCGTGGGTGCTGTTCACCACAGCCGCGGTATTGTTACCTACCTTATGGGCCGCGAGAGCAATATTGATAACCTCATCGTTAAGGATTGTGTTCACGGCGTGGATGCCCTCTTTGTGGGTACCATTCCTCCCAACCCTGCAGAGTTGCTGTTGCGTCCCGAGCTGGACGAGGTCTTTGCACAGCTCCGCCAGATGTACGATTACATCATCGTCGATACGGCTCCTATCGCGCTTGTAACCGATACGATGATTGTAAACCGTCTGGCCGATATGACGCTATACTGTATGCGTATGGGCCACACCGAGAAGGTGAGTCTGGATACCGTGAAGGCTGTTGTGGGCCGCAAGGCACTTGGCAATCTGGGTGTAATCATCTCGCAGGTTGGCGTGGGCAAACTCTACTACGGCGGCGAGAAGAACCATAAGAGCTACGGCTACGGTTATGGCTATGGTTACGGCTATGGCTACGGTTACGGCTATGGTAACGATGTGGAGAAGAAAACAGTCTTCCAGAGGATAGTTTCCAGAATTAAAGGCAAAAAGAGATAGAAAAACGCAGAAACTTAAGGTTTTATAAAAAAGTTTTCTTATCTTTGCTAAAAAGCTGGAGGGGAGGGAATTTGCAGCCCTTCATTCCGCTTGGGAGTGAAATGCCACATAAACTATAAACTTAAATAAAAATTTTACCACTATGAAACAGTTAGTAGAGAACATCAACGCTCAGATTGAGCTTTTTCAGGCAAACGCAAACTTGCAGGTAGAGAAAGGCAATAAGGCTGCTGGTACCCGCGCTCGTAAGGCTGCTTTGGAGCTGACCAAACTTTTGAAAGAGTTCCGCAAAGCTTCGGTTGAGGCTGCAAAATAAGATGCCAATTAGCGGCCCTTGTGCCGTTACTCTTTGATTAATCCCCTCCCAATAGGAGGGGATTTTTTGTGCCCGCAACTTGTAGAAGGGGTATAATACCCCTTGGGTGGATTGCCTCTCGGGTAGGGAGAGAGATGTTCGCCACTCTAATTTTTGTCACGAAGGGAGAAGATTATCGTGTCGAGCGAGTAGCGCCCTCCGCCGCTTATGGCAAGGGTGATGTAGATGCCCGTATAGACAAACTTTAGCTCCCCCTCGGCAAACTCCTGATGGGGAAAGAAGATGAAGGCTGCGGCGAACATCAGGGCTGCCATCACCGAGGCGCAGTATCGCGTAAGTAGTCCGATGGTGAGCATAACGCCCGCTATGGCCTCAATCACCCCCACCATACTCAAAATCGTTGAGGGCGGAATCCCCCATATCGAAGGGTATTGCTGCTCGAGCCATAGATAGTCTTGCGACTTGGTTATGGCCTGTGTGAAGAGCAGTGTGCCGATGAAGATGCGAAGAAAGAGTGCTGCCTTATCGGCACCTCCGAATGGAGGGACTATCTCTTTGTTGAGGTTCTTATGCTCCTTTGTGGAGGGTGATTGTTCGTTTTTCATTGTTGCTCTGTTTTTTTTGAGGAACGAGAGCAAACCTTGTGCCGAGATTAAGAATAATAAGAGGGCCAAGAACAGAGGTGTTCTTGGCCCTAAAACAATTCTCCAAAGTGGCAAGGAGCTACTTTAGTCTGCTTAGCAGAACATCACACCCTTCCTCGAGCATATTGAGCACCAACTCAAAGCCCTCGGCTCCCTCATAATAGGGGTCGGGCACATAATCGTAGCCGAAATGGGCGGGGATATAGTCGGCCATACGCTCCAACTTCTGAAGTGCCTCCACGGTGGGTGCAAGCCTTGAGAGCGACTCATAGACCGAGTCGTCCATTGCCAGCAGGAGGTCGAAGCGCTCGAAGTCCTCCGCGCGCACCTTGCGACTGCGGTGTGTGAAGTTGTAGCCACGCGCGGCCCCTGCTCGACGCATACGGGGGTCGGGAAGGTCGCCGGCGTGTCCGCCATAGGTGCCTGCCGAGTCGATTTCAAACTCGCTCTCGAGCCCTGCGGCCTTCACCTTCTGGCGCATTATCTCATCTGCTGCCGAGGAGCGACAGATGTTGCCCAGGCATACAAAGCAAATCCTCTTCATACTCTTTGTGTGGGGGTTATTCGTTGAGCCTTCCGGGATAGACCTTCAGGGCCTCACGCAGACACTCACAGGCGGCCAGCAGGTCCTCCTTGCAGAGGACATAGGCGATGCGGGCCTCTTGTGTGCCCTTGCCCTTGGTGGCGTAGAAACCTGCGGCGGGGGCGAGCTGTACGGTAGCTCCCTTGTGGGAGAACTCTTCGAGCAGCCAGCAAGCAAACTTGTGACAGTCGTCTACGGGGAACTTGGCCATAGTGTAGAAGGCGCCCTGTGGCTTGGGGCAATAGACGCCGGGAATCTTGTTGAGCTCCTCGACGAGGCAGTCGCGCCTTGAGGTGTACTCGGCCACCACATCGTCGTAGTACTTCTGGGGGGTATCCATTGCGGCCGAAGCGGCAATCTGTGCCAGATAGGGGGGCGACAGGCGTGCTTGTGCCAACTTGAGTGCGGCGGCGATGACCTCTTTATTGCGCGACACGATGTTTCCGAGCCTTACGCCACACATACTGTAACGCTTCGATACGGAGTCGATGACCACCACGTGGTCGTCAATGCCCTTGAGCGAGAGTGCCGAAATCTGCTTGGTGCCGTCGTAGCAGAACTCACGATAGACCTCGTCGCTGATGAGGTAGAGGTTGTGGTAGGCTGCCATATCGGCGAGCATCTGCATTTCCTCACGGGTGTAGAGGTGACCTGTGGGGTTGTTTGGGTTACATATTAATATAGCGCGTGTGCGCGAGGTGATTCTCTTGAGGAACTCCTCACGAGGGGGGAGTGCAAAGTCGTTGTCGATGGTGCTGGGTACGGGCACGAGAATCGTATCGTAGCTCGCTGCAAAGGTGTTGTAGTTGGCATAGAATGGCTCGGGCACAAGAATCTCCTCACCGGGGTTGGCGCAGATGAGCATTGCCATCTGTGCGGCCTCCGTACCTCCGAGCGTGACGATTATATCTTCCACATCGAGCTTGATGTTGTTCTTGCGATAGTACTCCACGAGTTTTTCGCGGTAGGGCTGAAGTCCTGCCGAGTGGGAGTAGGGGAAGATGTTGTCCTTGATGGCCTGTACAGCCTCCACCGCCTCGATGGGGGTGTGGATGTCGGGCTGTCCGATGTTGAGTTTGTAGATGTGGGTACCTCGCGCTGCGGCGGCCTCTGCCAGAGGCACGAGCCTACGGATGGGCGAGATGGGGAGCGAGTGGCTCTTTGCCGAAATTTTCAACATATTGCGTAGCTTGTTTTAGGTTCTGGTGCCGACCCTCTTGCGAAAAAGGTGCCAAAGCACTCTGTAAAGTTACATTTTTATTCACAGATTGCAAAATTTATTAGTATATTTGCCTTATGGAATGAAATATTAAACCAAAACAATAACCCTTTAATAGATTTTACTATGGCTTTTTTGTCCGAATTTAAGAAATTTGCGCTCAAGGGTAATGTCGTAGATATGGCTGTCGGCGTTATCATCGGTGGTGCTTTTGGTAAGATTGTCACCTCGCTCGTAAATGATGTTCTGATGCCTCCTATCGGTATGTTGCTTGGCAATGCGAACTTTACCGAACTTGCTGTGAAGATTGGTGGTACTGCTGAGGCTCCCGTTATGTGGAAATATGGTGCTTTCATTCAGCAGGTTGTTGATTTTCTGATTATTGCCCTCTGCGTATTCTTGCTCGTTAAGGGTATCAACCGCCTCAGTGAGATGGGTAAGAAGAAAGAGGAGGAGGCTCCTGCGCCCGCTCCCGCACCTGCTCCCGAGCCCGAGCCCACCAAGGAGGAGATTCTCCTTACCGAGATCCGTGATTTGTTGAAAAACAAATAGTGAATCACCCCCGAGATTGTGGGTAATTAAAAAAGCACCTCCGAAAGAGAGGTGCTTTTTTTTATTACATATCCGAGTTCCACTCGCCGCCGGCGTCGGGATAGACTATGGGGCGTTTCTCGTTTTTGATACCCTTCATTGCAAGGTAGCTCTCATAGAGGCAGATGCCGTTTTGGGCCTTATAGCCCAGCGAGAACATCACCACCGAGGGGTGTATTTTGGTGGTGTGATAGACGCTCTGTGTGCGCCACAGGTAGGTGTTCTTCCACTCGGGAGTGTTGCTGGGGGTGTTACGGTTGTCCTTATCGGGGCAGGTGATGTCGGCCGAGCTGCACACAAGCATACCGAGCCTATCACACAAGTCGTAGAACTCGTCGGGCTGTGGACGGGGAGTGAATACGAGGTTATAGCCCTCCTCCTTGAGCCTTTGAATCTCGGCAGCACTCTCCTCCTCGGAGGTGTAGGTGAGCGAGGTGCTCTTGAGCTCCAACTCCTCGCCATTGAGCAGGAACTCGCCATCCTTGCCCAGCTCGGCGGTACGGAAGCCTATGTGGGCGGTGGTGAACTCCTTGAATCGTTTCTGGTGTTTGGTGTAGACCACCACGCGGTAGAGGTTGGTCTCCTTGGGGCTCCAGCTCTTGGCCTTGGGGATGCGGGTGAAGAAGTCCACGGTGTCGCGTGAGAGCATACGGGTTGTGAGCTCCTTGTTGGCGCTGGCAACCATCACACCCTCGGGCGAATAGACCTCATAGTAAATCTCATATACCTTGCTGTTGAGCAGGAAACTCTGCATCACCACGCCAATCTTCAGTGAACCGTCGCCACCCTTGGTGAACTTGGTCTCGACGGTGATGTCGGTCACAGCCACACGGGGAGGGGTGTGGATGAGGGCACGGCTGAAGGTGAGCTCCTCGTTCTCCCTTGCGGGCTCAAGAGCGCGTGCTGCGTAGGAGCGATGCACGATGATGCTTATGGTGTTGTTGTTCTCCTTGAGGATTTTCGTCAGGTCGAACTCCGAGCGGGTGTTGCCCGAGGCGGTGTAGCCCACCTCCTGACCATTGACCTCAATGCTCACAGCGCCTGTTGCACCCTCCACGCAGAGGATTATCTCCTTGTCGTCGAGTTTGTAGTTGCGTTTGAAACGGGTGGTGTATTTCATTCCGGCCTCGACGCTCTCGCTCTGCCACTCGCCGAGAGTGAAGAGGTGCGCCGAGCTGCCTCCGGCCATCATCTGCTCCCTTGAGGGGTAGCTCACAAGGGAGCTACGGGGGGTGAGTAGTTTGTGTCCCACATTTTGGGCCGAGGTGAGTGCCTCGCTTGCGGGGATTATAGGGGTGTTCTCTTGTGCCGCGAGGTTCATACAACCTGCGGTAAGGAGTGCTAAAATGAGCGTAGTAAAGTGCTTCATATCTCTTTTTTTACTATATTTGGCCCTAAAAGTACAATTTTTTTGGGAGATAACGAAAAATATTGCGATTTAATCCTTCCACCCCACAATTTACGTCTTCGTCAAGGGGAGGGGGAAGAGATGCAGGTGTGGGTTACCTCACGCCGTCGCTGGCTTGTGCTCACCCCCGAAGAGGAGGTGCGCCGCCGCCTTGTGGCCCACCTTATGACGAGGCTCTCGGTGCCAGCCACCCACATTGCCGAGGAGTATCCCATAGAGCTCAATGGGCAGTCCCAAAGAGCCGATGTGGTGGTCTTCGATATGCAGATGAGGCCGTGGATGGTGGTTGAGTGCAAGGCCCCCGATGTGGCCATCACAAGGGAGGTTTTGGCCCAGGCGGTGAGGTACAACAGCATACTCCGTGCCCCTGTGGTGGTACTCACCAATGGCAGGGAGGTCAGGGCCTACCAAAATGTCGCTGAAGGCAGGTATGAGCCTTGTGATTTTCCCCTTTAGAGAATACCCTCCAACTTGGACATAATGTTGTCGTTGAGGGTGTCGATGGCGCTGGAGAGCTCCTCGACACTCATTGCCAGGCGGTCCAACTCTGTCAGCGGCGCCTTCTGACCATACCCCTTGTAGAGTCTTGCGAAGATGTAGTTTTCGCCGCCATCACCCCATAGTATGTTGTCCACATAGTAGATGTCCGAGTAGTTATCCGGATTGTCCGACGAGGCCTTTATGAGGGTGCCGAGCTGAGGGGCTGCGTCGAGCTCCACTGTGGCTCCCAGGTGCCACCCGTCCAAGTAGTGAATAAGCGTGAAACGAAGCATAGGAGTTGAAGGTTAAAAGTTGAAAATGGGAATCCAAAACCCCACATATAGCCATCAGGCAAAAAAATAATTTTGAATTTTGAATTTGAAACAACAAGGCCCCTTCGGTTGCGAAGGGGCCTTGTTGTTTCGATTAGTGGCAGTGACCGCCCTCGCAACCGTCGTCGCAGTTGCCCTCGCAGCCGCAGTCGCAGCCGCACGAGTGGGGATAGTCCTCGTCGGTAGCCTCGTGTACATCTACAACCTCGCCCTCGAAGTTGAGAGTCTTATCGGCCATAGGGTGGTTGAAGTCCATCTTAACGGCCTCCTCCGACACCTCCACAACGATACCGATTACGGGCTGGCCCATCTGGGTCATCATAGGAATGCGGTTGCCGATGGTGAGAAGACCCTCCTCAATGGTGCCGTTAATCTCAAAGGCAGCCTTGGGTACATCGATAATCATAGCCTCGTTCTTAACGCCGTAGCCCTCCTCGGGAGTGAGGGTGAAAGCGTATTTGTCGCCGGGCTCAAGACCCAAAAGATTCTCCTCGAATTTGGGGAGCAACATACCAATACCATATACAAATTTGAGGGGAGCCTCTACGGTTGCCTGATCTGCAACCTCGCCATCAACAGTCAGAGTGTAGCTGATTGCTACGGCCATTTCATTTCCAATTTTCATACTGTGTTATAAATAATTATGAATTTATAAATTTTGCATTTTGAATCTATTTCAGCGGGTTGATTAGCTGAAGCATATACTCGTCGAGCCAGTCGGAAGTTGTGCGTACCCACTCTTTTTTGAGGCCCACAACGGAGAAGTTTTTGCTCCTGAAGAGGTTGAGGCTCTGCGTGTTGTTCGAGAGGATGTTGCAGTAGAGCTGGTTGAGTCCCAGGTAGTGGAAGCAGTAGCGAATCAGAGCCTGAAGGGCACTCGAGGCGAAGCCTTGGCCCTCGAGGTCTTGGTCGTAGATTACAATGCCCACTCCTGCGCGACGATTGTAGGGGTCGATGTCGAAGAGGTCGATGGAGCCCACGGGTTTGCCCAAAGCTTTGGCCTCAATCACAAGCCTCATCTGGCGGGTTTCATAGATGTCATACTTCTGACTCTCAATGAACTGACGCAAGATGTACTTCGAGAATGGGGCGATGGTGCCGCTCACCCTCCATACTCTGGGATCGTTCTCCCAACGGTAGAGAATGTCTACATCCTCGGGCTCAAGGGCTCGGAGTTTTATGATGTCGGTTTCCAGCGCATTCATAGTGCTACCTGTTTGGAGTTGAACTTAAAGACCTATTACCTTGTTTCTAATAAGCATCGATGCTCCCAATGCTCCGGCGTTGGCACCCATCTGCGAAAGGCGGAACAGGGTGTCCTTGTACACCAGGTTCATTGAGTATTTGTTGGTGGCCGACTTGAGGGGCAACATAAGGTAGTCACCCGCCTGCGACATATTACCACCGATGATTACCAACTCGGGGTTGAAGATGTTAATCAAAAAGGCAATACTCTTACCAATCTTCTCGCCCGCCTCCTCGATGAGCTCGATGGAGAGGTTGTCGTCGTTCTTGGCTGCCGAGATGATGTCGTCGATGTGGATGTTCTCACCCGAGGCCCACTTCTCGCGCAGGATGGTATTCACGCCCGCCTCGAGCTGTGCAACCATCTTATTCTCAATGGCTATGCCGCTAACCTCGGTCTCCAGACATCCCTTCTTACCACACGAGCAGATAATCTCATTATTAAAGAAAGGTGTGTGGCCGAACTCGCCCGCAAAACCACTCTTGCCGTAGTAGAGCTTACCCTCGGCAATGATGCCAATGGCAACACCCTTACCGAGATGCAGATAGAGCATATTCTTCTCCTTCACCGAGTCGCCAGAGTAGTACTCCGCAAAGCACCTCGCCCTGGTGTCGTTCTCAACCAAAATATTTATGCCCGTAGCCTCCTCAATGTGCTCCTTGAGCGACTTGTTGCTGCCCGTGAAGAACATATAGCTGTGGCCTGTGGCGGGATTCACACGGCCCGCAATGCAAACACCCATACCGAGTACCTTGCTGCGCTCCACGCCGCAATCGTCAAGGAATGAGTTGATTATGCCACAAATGTTCTTCAGGCACGCCTCGTCGTCGGAGAGTGTGAAGGGGGTTATGGTCTTGGAGGTAATGATGTTGTTCTTCAAATCGGTCACGAGCATACAGATATAGTCCCTACCTATATCTACGCCCGTGAAATAGATGGCGGTGTTGGCCAGGCCGAAGATGTTGGGGCGACGACCACCGGCAGTCTCCACCTTGCCGTTGTCCACCACAACACCCTCCTCAACAAGCTCACCCACAAGCTTGGTCATAGTGGGTACGCTAATGTGCAGAGCTTTAGTGAGTTCTGCCAGCGTGCACCAACCATTCACAGCCATATGGGCAATGATACTCTGCTTGAGCAGAATATTCTTGTGGGATATGCCTTTGAGCTTTTCGCCGTCGGGTTGATAGAAGAAATCTTTAAGAAGTGCCATTGTGAGTTTCTCTTAAATTTTATTTCCGACAACAAAGATAGATATTTTTTTTAATAATTCACCATCGTTATTAAATTTTTTATAAATTTTCTTGAATTTTTTTAGAAAGTGTGTTGTTGTTTTGTGAAAAACTTGAAAAAATGGCAATCCTGTTTGCCCAAATTTGAAATAGCCATCCCTCTTTTTGTCGTGGGTAATAAAAAAGATACCCGTGAACAAAAGGGGGCGGGGGCTGTTGCCTGTCCGAAAAAAAACGCCCGGGTGTGGGGATGGGGAGAAAAATAAAACATTTTATGTTTTTGTTTTTCGTTTTTAGTCCCTATATTTGTGGATTCAATGCGTGTGCGCGAAAGGCGCGCGCGAAATGAACGAGAAACAACAATTAACATTATACATTAACTATTCTAAAAATTAAGAAGTTATGAAAATTTCGCACATCGAGCACTTGGGTATCGCAGTGAAGAGCCTTGAGGAGGCAATTCCTTACTACGAGGAGGTATTGGGTCTGAAATGCTACAACATCGAGGAGGTAGCAGACCAGAAAGTAAAGACCGCTTTCTTCAAAGTTGGTCAGACCAAGATTGAGCTTTTGGAGCCCACCTGCCCCGAGAGTACCATCGCAGGTTTCATTGAGAAACGCGGCGAGGGTATCCACCACATCGCATACGCTGTAGAGGATGTTGCAGAGTGCTTGGCAGAGGCTGAGCAGAAAGAGGTTCGCCTCATCGACAAGGCTCCCCGCAAAGGCGCTGAGGGTCTGAACATCGCATTCCTTCACCCCAAGTCGACCAAGGGCGTGCTGACCGAGCTCTGCTGCCCCGGCTGCAAATGTGAGGAGTAGTCATTTGAATTCAAAATTCAAAATTCAAAATTAAGAATTGAGAGTTGGCAGTTGAGATAAGGTCGTTAAACTCCCTAAACTCTCTTTCTTGACGCTTTAGATGTAACTAAGCTGACTGACAGATAAAAAGAGTGCGCAAGAGCAAATGAGTGAAACCACCCAAACCGAAGTCCCCCTCACAGGAGGGGGATTTAAGGGGTGGGTAACACAGCAGGGAGGCCGCGTTGGCGGTCACGCCGAAGGATGGCACCGCTAACGCGGTCACTCATAATTTTGTTCCTCGCCAGAAATCCGCCCGTCAGTGACGCAAAAAGTGAAACTAAACACATTAATTTAACACACATACAAACAAAATTATGAGTGAAATTCAGGATAAAATCGCGAAACTGATTGAGTTGCGCGAGGAAGCAAAGATGGGTGGCGGTCAGAAACGCATCGACGCTCAGCACGAGAAGGGTAAATATACCGCTCGCGAGAGGCTTGCAATGCTCTTGGACGAGGGTAGCTTCGAGGAGTTCGATATGTTCGTAACTCACCGTTGCTATGACTTCGGTATGGACAAGAGCCACACCTTTGGTGACGGCGTAGTTACGGGTTACGGTACGATTGCCGGTCGTCTGGTCTATGTATTTGCCCAGGACTTCACCGTAACGGCAGGTT
>JAZQZA010000104.1:0-4284 GCA_045633765.1 Tidjanibacter sp.
GGTAACCATCCTCCACGGCAAGGGCACAGGCGCCCTCAAGGAGGAGGTCAGACGCTACCTGCGCTATATCCCCTCCGTAGCCTCCGCTACCGATGACCACCCCGACCGCGGCGGCGCCGGCATCACTGTCGTAACCTTCAAATAAATAGGAAAGACCAAAAGGGAGATTAGTGAAATTAGGGAACTTAAGGATGGTTCCCTAATCTCCCTAATCTCCCTAAAGCCCTTAAAGCCCTATAACCCTGCGCCTTCCATTGAAAGCAAAAAACGCAGAGAGCGGAGGGATTTTTGTGCCAAACAAAGGAGCGAGTCCGCAGCCTACTCGAGGTAGGTGAGGAACTCGCTCACTGAAGTTTGGTGCGAAAAGCACCCGCTATATGCGTTTTTTATCTATTCTTGATGTATGTGTAGTGCGCACCATAACGCTCATAAGCCGCACGCTCCAACTCCTCGCGGTGGTCGGGGTGAGCAACATTGATGATGGCTTTTGCACGCTCCTGCAACGACTTACCATAGAGGTAGGCAGCACCATACTCGGTTACGAACCAGTGGATGTGGTTACGGGTGGTAACAACACCAGCACCGGGGGTGAGGATGTTGGAGATTTTGCTCACACCCTTGTTGGTAACCGAAGGCATAGCGATAATGGCCTTACCACCCTCGGAGAGCGACGAACCGTAGATAAAGTCCACCTGGCCACCTACGCCCGAGTAGAACTTGGTACCGAGCGAGTCGGCGCACACCTGACCGGTGAGGTCAACCTGCAATGCCGAGTTGATGGCACAGAATTTGGGGTTCTTTGCGATGATGAAGGGGTCGTTGGTGTAGGCCACATCTTTCATCAGAACACCGGGGTTGTTGTCGATAAAGTCGTAAACCTGCTGCGAACCCATAAGGAAGGTCGAAACAATTTTACCCTTGTCGGTCACCTTGTTGCGGCCGTTCACAACGCCTTTCTCAACGAGGGGAAGTACGCCGTCGGCGAACATCTCGGTGTGGATACCGAGGTCTTTGTGGCCACCCAGCTGCGAAAGCACAGCGTTGGGAATAGCACCAATACCCATCTGCAAGCAAGCGCCATCCTCAATCAGAGCTGCACAGTGGCGACCAATTGCGGCGTCGGTCTCGGTAATCTCGGCGATGTGGCCCTCCATAAGGGGCTGGTCGTCCTCCACGAAGTAGTCAATCTGGGAGATGTGGATGAAAGCGTCACCAAAGGCGCGGGGAACATACTTGTTCACTACTGCCAGAACATAGTCGGCGCACTCGATAGCAGCCAGAGTAGCATCAACCGAAGTACCGAGCGAAACATAGCCGTGGGCATCAACGGGCGAAACCTGAATCATTGCCACATTACAGGGCAGCACGCCTGCGCGGTAGAGTTTCTGGGTCTCCGAGAGGAAGATTGGAATATAGTCGGCGTAGCCGCTCTGGGTAACCTTGCGTACATTGCCGCCCACAAAGAAGGAGTCGAGCTGGAAGATACCCTCAAACTTGGGATCTGCATAGGGAGCAGGACCCTCGGTGTGGAGGTGGTGGATGTGTACATCCTTAAGCTCGCCTGCCTCACCCCTGCGGCACATAGCCTGGATAAGACACTGGGGGGCACTTGCCACCGAGCTCAAGTGAACATGGTCGCCAGATTTAATGACCTTAACGGCCTCGTCGGGAGTAGTAAACTTAATGGTGTTGTTCATAAAAGTATTGTGTTTAAGAAAATGATATGCAAATTTTCTTCCGCAAAGGTAACTATTTTTCTTTAGAAAACTGTTGCCATCCGATATTAAATTATTACCTTTGTAGGTGCATTGTGCCCTTTTGTGGCCAAAGCACACCGAAGTTGACAAAATTTTTGATTAACCTAAACGATAACAAAACTCAAATCTACTATGAATGTAAAGGAGTTGAAAGACGTTGTAATCCGCTTCTCGGGCGACTCGGGCGACGGAATGCAGCTCACAGGCACCCTTTTTTCGGACACTGCAGCACTGTTCGGTAACGGTATTTCGACCTTCCCCGATTATCCTGCCGAGATTCGTGCACCGCAAGGTACCGTTGCGGGTGTGTCGGGCTTTCAGGTTCACTTTGGCAGCAGCCGTATGCTCACCCCCGGTGACTACTGCGATGTGCTGATTGCTATGAACCCCGCAGCCCTCAAAGCTAATGTTGTTTGGCTCAAGAAAGATGCTACCATCATCCTCGACGGCGACACCCTCGACGAGAAGAGCATCGCAAGGGCCGGCTTCAAGACCAACGACCCCCTCGAGGAGCTCGGTATCAAGGACTACAACATCCTCACACCCGACATTACCTCGATGACCAAAGAGGCCCTCAAGGACTCTGGCTTGGACAACAAGGCAATTGTTAAGTGCAAAAATATGTTTGCACTTGGTATCTGCCTCTACCTCTACGACAAACCCCTGGATCACGCAATAAGCTACATCCGTGGCAAGTTCGGCAAGAAGAACCCCGCAGTGGCCGAGGCCAATGTGACCGTTCTCAATGCCGGCTACAACTACGGCGCCAACACCCACTCGTTTGCCAACACCTACACCGTGCAGGCTGCCGAGCTGGAGAAGGGCAAATATCGCAGTATCAATGGTAATGTGGCCACCGCTTGGGGCTTTATGGCTGCCAGCGAGAAGAGTGGTCGCCCCCTGTTCTGCGGCTCCTACCCCATCACCCCCGCAACCGTCATCCTCGAGGAGCTCGCCAAACACAAAGAGCTCGGCGTTAAGACCGTGCAGGCCGAAGATGAAATTGCAGGTATCTGTACCTCCATCGGTGCAGCCTTCGGCGGTGCCTTTGCAGTAACAACCACCTCGGGTCCCGGTCTGTCGCTCAAGAGCGAGGCTATGGGCTTGGCTGTTATCGCCGAGTTGCCCCTGGTTGTTGTGGATGTTCAGAGGGGTGGTCCCTCGACAGGTCTTCCCACCAAGACCGAGCAGAGCGACCTCTTGCAGGCCTTGTGGGGCCGCAACGGCGAGTGCCCTATGGTAGTTATCGCCGCTTCGTCGCCCAGCGACTGCTTCCACTACGCTTTCCAGGCAGGTAAGATTGCAATGGAGCATATGACCCCCGTAATCCTCCTCTCGGATGGTTTCATCGCCAACGGCTCGCAGCCCTGGAAGATTCCATCTATGAAAGATTACCCTGAAATTCACCCGCCCATCATCACGGAGCTTCCCGAGGGCGAGGAGGTATTCCTCCCCTACAAGCGCGACGAGAAACTCGCACGCCGCTGGGCTATTCCCGGCAGTGTAGGTCTTGAGCACCGCATCGGCGGTCTGGAGAAAGATGCGCTCAAGGGTAGCGTTTCGCACGACCCCAAGAACCACCAGAAGATGGTGGAGACCCGCGCCGCCAAGGTTGCCAAGGTTGCCGACTACATCCCCGAGCAGAAGGTTCTCGGTGCAGAGGAGGGCGACCTGCTGGTTGTTGGCTGGGGTGGTACCCGCGGCCACTTGCAGGCTACCGTTGAGAAGATGCAGGAGGAGGGCAAGAGCATCTCGCTGTGCCACTTCAACTACATCAACCCCCTGCCCAAAGGCGTGGAGGAGATCTTCTCGAAGTTCAAGAAAATCGTTGTATGCGAGCTCAACGAGGGCCAGTTTGCAAACTACCTCCGTATGAACTTCCAGCAGTTCACCTACGAGCAGTACAACAAGTGTCAGGGTCTGCCTTTCACCACCGTTGAGTTGGAGGCCAAGTTTAACGAATTATTGGAGAAATAGGAGAGTATGAAATACACACAGGCAGATTTTAAGAGCGATCAGGAAGTAAAATGGTGCCCCGGTTGTGGCGACCACTTCATCCTCAATGCAGTACAGAAAGCAATGCCCGATGTGGCAGAGATAGCAGGCCGTAACCGCTCGGAGTTCGTTGTAGTTTCGGGTATCGGCTGCTCGTCGCGCTTCCCCTACTATATGAAGACCTACGGTTTCCACTCCATTCACGGTAGGGCCAACGCCATTGCTACCGGTCTGAAGGTGGCCAACCCCGGTGTGAGTGTCTTTGTGGCAACCGGTGACGGCGACTCGCTGGCCATTGGTGGTAACCACTTCATCCACGCCATTCGTCGTAACATCGACCTCAATGTTGTTCTCTTCAACAACGAGATTTATGGTCTTACGAAGGGTCAGTACTCACCTACCACAAAGCTCGGCAAGATTACAAAGACTTCGCCTTACGGCACTGTGGAGAAGCCATTTAACCCAGGCGAGTTGGTGATTGGTGCGAAGGGTACATTCTTTGCCCGCACAATCGATATGGAAGTTATGCTCA
>JAZQZA010000105.1:0-3613 GCA_045633765.1 Tidjanibacter sp.
TTATAGTGGAGGCTTTTTTGTTAAGGGGAGTACCTTCCTCTTTGTCGGTCGTGCGTTTAGTGTGCGGGGACGAAGGGTGTTACCTATCCCCCAAACCCCCTTTCTGTAAAGGGGGCTTGTCGCTACGCTCCGTTATACAGAAAAGCCTTCACTTATAGTGGAGGCTTTTTTGTTAAGGGGAGTACCTTCCTCTTTGTCGGTCGTGCGTTTAGTGTGCGGGGACGAAGGGTGTTACCTATCCCCCAAACCCCTGCTCGGCGAGGACGCCGAGCCCAAATTCGACCACCCCTCCGCCCTGCGGGCACCTCCCTTTTCGTAGGGGAGATTATTGTGCGAGGGGATACCTATTCTATTTTGCCCAGGTCGCCCCTGGTTATTTACTCTTCTTTTTTGACAAGGCCAGAAGGACGCCGAGGGCGATGCCCAGGAGGGCAGCGAAGAGCACCCTTTGTTCGGCGGGGAGCAGGAAGGTGATGGTATGTGCGGGGTACCAGAAGAGGGGGATGGTCTTCTTAAAGACAAAGCCCCACTGGGCCTTCCAATCGATGGCTGCAAACCTCTCGGCCATAGGGATTGGGGTGATGAGCGCCCTCAGCGAGCCGCCGTGGGCCGCAATATGGGCGTCGGTAATCTTATGCAGGGTCATAAACACAGGGGCAAAAATGGTGTTCATCGCCACCGACACCGCCAAAGCCACCCACAACTTATTCATTGAGAAGGCCTCGGCCGAAAATGCCTCAACAGCACTCTCCATTCCCATATACTCCATAAACATTGGCGTACCCTTCGAGAAGATTATCATCGCCATATTGATACCCATACCGAGCACACCCCACACAATCATACGGGGCAGCACGCCGAAGTCGGGCGTCACATACTTTCCCGAAGATATGCGGCAGCCGAGCATCTCGCCCATTGTGGAGAGCACTCCGAACTTGAGAAAGCTCATAACCATACCGTGGGCGGCATTGAAGGCCTTATACCACTCATAAAGCGGCTCACACACCACAAAGGGAAGAAAGATGGCCACCAAGGCCAAAGCAAAATAGAGGTCGGTTCGTTTCATTGGTTCGTAGTTTTAGGGCGTTTTATATAAAGCGAGTAGGGGTTCTCCCCCGACGACGGGCGTTAATAGTATCCCTGTGGGGGTTGGTAGCGTCTGGGGATTTTGTGGGAGTTGAAGTAGTAGCGACCAATGAATCCCACCTTGGCCGAGTAGGTGTAGCCATTGGCCTCCTCGGGGTCCTCGGGGCACACTACCCCCGATACCGACTCGCCCCATTCATAGACCTTGCGCGCAACGTAGAGGACCTTACCATCATACGTCTTGGTACGGTAGATATTCAGGGTTACAACCTCGCCATTGAAGCCATTCCACCCCTTCACCTTATCCACAAAGACCTCCTCTTCGTCGCTCACTCGCACCTCAAACGGAGCCTGATGGGGCCCAAAGGCAAACGCCCCACTCCCCACGAGCAGCAACATAACCAAAAGTGTCAATCTTCTCATCTCTTCTCCTGATTATTGTGGTTGCAAACTACTCCTTGTTGGCGGCGAGCATATCGTTGTAGTCCTCCATCGAGCGGCGGATGACATCGCGAGCCACATCGGCGCCATAGATGCTCACAAACCTCATTCGCTGGGTGTTCTCACCAGGGATGTCCTTATAGGTGGTGAAGTAGTGAATCAGTCGCCTTACGATGCGGGTGGGGAGCTGCTCAATGTCGGTCATATCGCCATAGATAGCATCGTTCTTCAGCACCGCAATAATCTTATCGTCGGCCTGATTGTGGTCCAAGAGGCGAATACCTCCGATGGGACGGCCCGTAACCAAGATGTCGCCGTGGGTCACATCCTTCTCGGTGAGCACACAGATATCCAGAGGGTCGCCGTCGCCCTTCACATCAAACCTTGCGAGGGCCTTATTGGTCAGCTCGGCCATCTTATCGGCGCAGTAGGTGCGAGGGATGAATCCGTAGAGCGAGGGGACAATGTTCGAAAACTTCTGTGGGCGATCCAGCGACAGGTAACCGCTCTCCTTATCGACCTCGTATTTTACGGTGTCGGTGGGCACAATCTCAATGAAGGCGCGAATCTCCTCGGGGCTTCCGGGGTCGATGCCGTGCCACGGATGGGCTTTGTGAAGTGTACTGTAATCCATAGTCTATTCTGTTTTTGGTTCTATTGTCTTGGTTACGAGATTCACAAAAATACAAAAATGATTTCAGAAAACCTTTCTGCGCGCCAGAAAAAAACAACCCTACAAAAACTCTACAAACAAAAGTGGGCCACCCGGAGGATGGTCCACTCTCTTTAGTGCCCCCACACAGAGTTGCTTGGGGGCGCACCATTTCGCTACAAATACACTACTACTTAAGCCAAACGACCTTGCCGCTGTTGTCCTGTGCAGGGCGGGGCTTGGGCTCATCGTAGGGCGAGTAGCCCATAGCAATCACACACTCCACACCGCACTCCTCGGGAATGGGGAGGAAGGTGCGCAGATAACTCTCGGCATCGCCCATCTCGGGGTGGCCCTTCATATGCTCCCTGCCTGCCACGTGTACCCAGCAGCTACCAAGGCCCGCAGCCTCGGCAGCTAACTGAACAAAGGTGGCCGAGATGGCGCAGTTGTCGAGCCATAGGTCGGTGGCCCTCTTATCGCCCATAACCATCACTGCCACAGGAGCCTCAGCCATAAATGCCGAGCCGTAATCCCTCATATAGGACATATGGCGGATGAGATCCTTATCCTCGACAACCAAGAATCTGGTGCTGTGTGTATTGCGCGACGAGGGGGCGGTGAGTGCTGCCTCCAAAATCTTCTCAATGGTGTGGCTCTCAACCCTCCTGTCGGAGAACTTGCGGAGCGAACGACGACGGTGTACTAATTCGAAAAATTCCATAATTTCACATTGTTTGGTCACAAATTTAGGCATTTTCCAACAAATATTGTACCTTTGACGGAAGAAAAACCAAGAATCACTATGGAGAAAAAGATAAAAGCAGCGCTCATCTACGACTTCGACGGCACACTCGCTCCCGGCAATATGCAGGAGTATGGTTTCATCGCCTCGGTCGGCAAGAGCAACGAAGAGTTTTGGCAGGAGAGCAATGTGTTGGCCGACATCCACGACGCCGACCCCATCTTGAGCTATATGCTCAAAATGCTTGAGCACGCCAACAATACGGGGGTGCCCATCAAACGCGAAGCCTTCCGCGAAACGGGACGCAACATCCGCCTCTATGCAGGTGTGGAGGAGTGGTTTGAGCGCATCAACCGCTACGGCGAGGAGCGCGGCATAGAGATTTTGCACTACATAAACTCCTCGGGTTTGAAGGAGATTATCGAGGGTACGCCCATCGCTCACGAGTTCAAGAAAATCTATGCCTGCGAGTTCCTCTACAATGAGAATGGCGACGCATATTGGCCCGCAGTGGCGATTAACTACACCAACAAAACGCAGTTTATGTACAAGATAAACAAAGGTGTGGATAGCGTTGCCGACTCTCACTTGGTAAATGCCTACCTTCCCGACGCCGAGCGCCCCGTGCCCTTCGAGCATATGATTTATGTGGGCGACGGAACGACCGATATCCCATGTATGAGGCTCGT
>JAZQZA010000106.1:0-4355 GCA_045633765.1 Tidjanibacter sp.
AAGAGCATACTCATCGTAGGCTCGTCGATGGTGATGGGGGGCAGGGGCTCGGGATTCTCGAAGTCGCACACGGTGTCGCCAATCTCGAAGCCTTCAATGCCCACAAGGGCGCAAATCTCGCCGCACTCCACACTCTCAACCTTCGCCTTGCCGAGGCCCTCAAACACCATAAGGTCTTTGATTTTGCTCTTCACGAGCGAGCCATCCCTCTTGGCGAGGGTTACATTCATACCCGAGCGGAGCGTACCACGAGTGAGCTTGCCCACAGCAATGCGGCCCAGGTAGGGCGAGTACTCCAGAGAGGTGATGAGCATCTGGGGTGTGCCCTCCACCTTTTCGGGCTCGGGAATGTCGTCAATAATGGTATCCAGCAGGGGGGTGATGGAGTTGGTCTTCTCCTTGTAGGTGTGGCTCATCCAACCCTGCTTGGCGCTACCGTAGATGGTCTTGAAGTCGAGCTGCTCCTCGTTGGCATCGAGGGTGAACATAAGGTCGAAGACCTGCTCGTGCACATAGTCGGGGCGGCAGTTGGGCTTATCCACCTTGTTTACAACCACGATGGGCTTTTTGCCCAGCGCGAGCGCCTTCTGGAGCACAAAGCGGGTCTGGGGCATAGTGCCCTCGAAAGCATCCACCAGAAGGATTACACCGTCGGCCATATTCAAAACCCTCTCAACCTCGCCACCGAAGTCGGAGTGACCGGGGGTGTCTATGATGTTAATCTTGTAGTCGTTGTAGATTACCGACACATTTTTCGAGAGAATGGTGATTCCTCGCTCTCGCTCCAAGTCGTTGTTATCCAATACAAGAGTGCCGCTGGCCTCCTGATTGCGGATGAGGTTTGCTTGGAGAATCATCTTGTCCACGAGGGTTGTCTTACCGTGGTCGACGTGTGCGATAATCGCAATGTTGCGTAGTTTCTGCATCTTCTTTTATTTTTATTTTGGTCGCAAAGGTAGTAAATTATCGAGGTTTTTGTACTACCTTTGTATAAAAATATAAGGTATAAAAGCAATGAACACCCTCTGCGAACTAAAATTTTCCTCCGAAAGGGCAACTCGTATAGTGGTCGGCTCTGTGGCCGATGAGCTGCAAAAGCTGCTGCCCGAGGGCCGAGTGATTACCATTCTGGATGCCGAGGTCGATAGCCACCACAACCTCTCGGAGAGGCTGCCCGAGAGTATCCTTATTCCCGGTGGCGAGGAGAATAAAAACCTTGAGTTGGCTGCAATGCTGTGGAAAGAACTCATTGATAGCAAGGCCGATAGGAATACTTTTCTGCTCGCCGTAGGCGGTGGCGTGGTTATGGACCTTGTGGGTTTTGTTGCCTCCACTTATATGCGTGGTGTGAGGTTTGGATTTGTTCCCACGACGCTCCTTGGTCAGATAGATGCGGCCATTGGCGGCAAGTGTGCTGTGAATATGGGGGGCTATAAGAATATGGTTGGGCTCTTCTCGCCAGCCGACTTTGTCCTCTGTGACGCAAGTCTGCTCTCAACCCTGCCCGATAGGCAGCTGCGTTCGGGTGTGGCGGAGATGATTAAGAGTGCCATTGTGGGCGATGCGGAGCTTTTCCGTATGCTTGAAGAGGGCGATTTGCAGAGCCTGAAGAGGGACGGAAAATTGCTCGAAGAGATGATGGAAAGGTGCGTGAGAGTAAAGTGCCGAGTGGTTGCAGCCGACCCCTATGAGAAGGGCTTAAGAAAGGTACTCAATCTGGGCCACACGCTCGGACACGCAGTGGAGAGCCTTACGGAGGAATATACTCACGGTGAGGCTGTTGCAGTTGGTCTTGCTTGGGCTGCAAGGGTGGCCGAGGAGCGTGGTTTGTTCGCTTCTAAGGAGGCTCAAAGAGTTGTAGCTGTGGTCGAAAAATATGGCCTTCCAACCTCGGTGGATATTGCCCAGGAGGAGCTGCTGGAGGCTATGACACACGACAAAAAAAACTCACCCGACGGGGTGAAAATAGTTCTCCCCGAGAGCATCGGTAAATGTGGAATCCACTCACTGTAAAACAATAATTCAGGGCACCCGAAAAGGTGCCCTGAATGTTTTTTATGCGCCGACTAATAGACGGCATATATGGAGCCCCAATAGGTCGTTGTGGGCGAAAAATCGGAGGCAATGGTGAGGGTTGCGCCTCCCGTCTTGGAATAGACCTCCAGAGTGAAGGTGTAGTCGTTGGCGGTGTAGAGCCACGAGGAAAACGAAATGGTCCATCCGTTGTCGGTCTCGACGGTTGTGAAGTCCCCGAGGTTGGTTGTGGCACTATTGACCAAAATCACTCGGTAGGGTGGGGTAAAGCCCTGATAGATGGGGAGATGTACATCTGCCCAATCGCCGTAGATGGCAAGCTCTACATTGGGGTTGGTGATGATGTGGCTGCTGCCTGCCGGTTCCACATTGAACATCGTGGGAACGAATCGGTAGTTGTGTGAGAGGATTGTGGAGTCTATGTGGTGTTCGAAGGCCTCCTGTCGCTCCTTGCGGCGAGCAATGCGTTCGAGCTGCTTGGGGGTGAGATGCTTATCTCTTGTCTTTGTGGAGAGTTGCGTGCCGACGGGCTCGGTGGGGGTGTTGCTTGTCACTACGAGTGGTACAATGAGGGTGGCAAGGGTGATGGCGATAGCCACAAAGAGTAGGATTTTTTTCATAGCCATAGGAGTTGTGTTGAAGGTTGATGATTTTTGGGTGGAGGGGATGCAAAATTCTTGCCCAAGATGGCGAGGATTGAAAAAATGTGTACCTTTGTGACCACAAAAGCAAAACTATGAAGACGGTATTTAAGTTCAGCAGTTCGAAACTATCCCAGATTCCCGACCACGGCAAACCCGAGTTTGCCTTCATCGGCAGAAGTAATGTGGGTAAGTCGTCGCTTATAAATATGCTCTCGGAGAGCAAGGTCGCAAAGGTGTCGGCCACGCCGGGTAAGACCAAGCTCATCAACCACTTCCTTGTCGATGAGCGCTGGTGGTTGGTGGATTTGCCTGGTTATGGCTATGCCCGCACCTCACAGACCGTCAGGCGTGAGTTTTCTACCCTCATTACCGACTATGTGACCAAGGCCAAGGGGCTTCATTTCCTCTTTGTGTTGGTAGATAGCCGCCACGAGCCCCTGAAGATTGACCTCGACTTTATGCAGCTGCTCGGTCGTGAGGGGGTGCCCTTTGGCGTGGTCTTCACAAAGGCCGACAAGCAGAGCCAGAGGATGACAAATAAGAACATCGAAACCTACCGTCAGACTCTCCTACAGTGGTGGGAGGAACTTCCTCCAATGTTCCTTACCTCCTCCGAGAAACGCCTCGGCAGGGAGGAGATACTCGCCTTTGTGGAGGAGTGTCTTTCGGCCAAGGAGTAGGGCCAAAGGGGCGGTTTGCGGGGGCGGCAAACCGAAAATGTTTGGTAAATGTTGATAATTAGCCCGCGAAAAATTGCTAATTCGGCTTTAGGGCCTTATCTTTGTGGTCACGATAAACCCAAAATCAAAATCATAATGGCAATTCACAAACTTAAAATCTTTGCTTGCCGCGGCTCGGAGGCTGTGGCATCGAGGATTGCCAAGAGCTACGGAGTGGAGCTTGGCGACCTGACCGTGAGTCAGTTTAGCGATGGCGAGTTTCAGCCCGCTTTTAACGAGAGTATCCGCGGTTGTACCGTATTTATCGTTCAGTCGACTCCTCCTCCCGCAGAGAATCTGATGGAGCTGCTGCTCACCATCGACGCAGCCAAGAGGGCTTCGGCTCATATGGTTGTGGCTGTTATTCCCTACTTCGGTTGGGCTCGTCAGGACCGCAAGGATCGTCCCCGTGTACCCATTGGTGCTAAACTTGTTGCCAACCTTCTCACCTCGGCAGGTTGCGACCGCGTAATCACCATCGACCTCCACGCCGACCAGATTCAGGGCTTCTTCGATATCCCCGTAGACCACGTTTACGCTTCGAAGGTATTTGTTCCCTACATCAAGAATATGAAACTCGAGAACCTCTCGGTGGCTACTCCCGATATCGGTGGTGCAAAGCGTGCCAACAGCTACGCTTCCTACCTTGAGGCTCCTCTGGTAATCTGCCACAAACACCGCGAGAGGCCCAATGTTGTGGGCACTATGACCGCCATCGGCGAGGTTAAGGGCCGCGACATCATCATCTTCGACGATATGGTTGACACCGCAGGTACCCTCACCAAGGCTGCAGGTATGTTTATGGATATGGGCGCTGCAAGTGTGCGTGCCGTCATCACCCACCCCGTTTTGAGCGGCCCCGCCTATGAGCGCATCGCCGAGAGCCAGCTGACCGAGGTTATTGTGACCGACACTCTGCCTCTGCGTGCCGATAAGGACACCTCGAAATTCACCGTTT
>JAZQZA010000107.1:0-2280 GCA_045633765.1 Tidjanibacter sp.
GCCGAGGTGGTGAAGCCCAAGCGTGGTCGCAAACCCAAGGCTGTGGCTGTGGTCGAGGAGCCCGTGGAAGAGAAGGATGAGGCTCCCGAGGAGGAGTATGATGAGCAGCAGGCAGTTCAGGCCGAGATAGAGAATGTTATCGTCGAGGGTGAAGGTGTGCTGGAGGTTATGCCCGATGGCTTCGGCTTTTTGCGCTCGGCCGACTACAACTATCTCAACTCGCCCGATGATATCTATGTTGCCCCCTCGCAGATTAAGAATTGGGGCCTCAAGGTGGGTGACACCGTGAGGGGTATCATCCGTCCTCCCAAGGAGGGCGAGAAATTCTTCCCTCTGGTGAAGGTGCTTGAGGTGAATGGCCTCGCCCCCGAGAACCTGAGGGATAGGATGCAGTTTGAGTATATGACCCCTCTGTTCCCACAGGAGAAATTCTGCCTTACGGGCAATGGTCACAATAGCCTCACAACTCGCACTATCGATATGTTTGCCCCCATCGGTAAGGGTCAGCGCGGTATGATTGTGGCGCAGCCCAAGACGGGTAAGACTATGATTCTCCAGGAGATAGCCAATGCTATTGCCGACAACCACCCCGAGGTCTATCTGATTGTGTTGCTCATCGACGAGCGTCCCGAGGAGGTTACCGAGATGGCCCGCCACGTGAAGGCCGAGGTTGTGTCGTCCACCTTCGACGAGCAGGCTTCGCGCCACGTGAAGGTAGCCGAGATGGTGCTCGAGAAGGCGAAGAGGATGGTGGAGTGTGGTCACGATGTTGTGATTCTGCTCGACTCCATTACTCGTCTGGCGCGTGCCTACAACACCGTGCAGCCCGCTTCGGGTAAAGTGCTCTCGGGTGGTGTGGATGCCAATGCGCTGCATAAGCCCAAGAGGTTCTTTGGTGCGGCTCGTAAGACCGAGGAGAGGGGCTCACTCACCATCATAGCAACCGCCCTGATTGATACGGGCTCGAAGATGGATGAGGTTATTTTCGAGGAGTTTAAGGGTACGGGCAATATGGAGCTTCAGCTCGATAGGAAGCTCGCCAATAAGCGCATCTATCCCGCTGTGGATGTGTCGGCAAGCGGCACCCGCCGTGAGGATCTGCTGACCAGCAAAGAGGTGCTCCAGCGCACCTGGATTTTGCGTCGTCATCTGGCCGATATGACCTCGGTGGAGGCTATGGAGGCAATGACCAAGTATATGCAGACAACCGATAGCAACGAGGAGCTGCTGATTACAATGAATAGTTAAACAAACACAATTAATAACCTTGAAGATATGAAGAAGATTTTAACCTTGTTTTTGAGCCTTGCCGCTATTTTTTATAGTGTTAGCGGTTTCTGCTGGGGCCCCACGGGTCACGATGTTGTTGCTGCGATTGCCGAGCAGCATCTCACAAAGAAGACCAAAAAGGCTTTGGATGAGCTCCTTGAGGGCCGCTCGATTGTCTACTATTCCTCGTGGATGGACAATATCCAGAACTCGCCCTACTGGAAGAACGGCTACAACCAGACCAAGACTTGGCACTACGCCAATGTGGATAAGGGCTACACCTATGAAACTATGCCCAAGAATGATAAGGGCGATGTTGTTGTAGCACTCCATATGCTCACCGATGAGCTCAAGAACAACTATGAGAACCTCACGGATAGTGTGCGTGCCGACTATGTGAAGATGATTGTCCATATGGTGGGAGATATGCACTGCCCAATGCACGCCGGTCGTTTGTCGGACCTCGGCGGTAACAGAACGAGTGTCAAGTGGTTTGGTAAGAACACCAACCTCCACTCGGTGTGGGATAGTAAGATTGTAGAGTCGGCTCGTAAGTGGAGCTACACCGAGTGGCGCAACCAGCTCGACCGCAAGGACAAGGAGTTCCAGAGGAGTGTGACGTGTGGCACCTATGAGGAGTGGTTTGTGGAGACCGTGGAGGGTGCTGCTGCTATTTATGAGTATGTAGAGGCTTTGGGCCAGAATCCCAATCTCTCCTACCAGTTTATCTACGATTTCTCGCCTCTGTTGGAGGATAGGCTTTTGGTTGGTGGCTACCGCCTGGCCTATGTGCTGAACTCAATTTTTGACCCCCGTTCGGTGCGATAACCGAAATTTAGTACTATATTTGCAGGCGGAAATGGGGCGTTAAAGTTCCCGCCGCCTCATTTTGCGGAAATAGCTCAGTTGGTAGAGCATTGGCTTCCCAAGCCAAGGGTCGCGGGTTCGAGTCCCGTTTTCCGCTCAAGTTTAATAAACTTGAAAGTAAGACATTGGGAACCCGCGACCCTC
>JAZQZA010000108.1:0-5087 GCA_045633765.1 Tidjanibacter sp.
TGCGTGCTCTAAAATGCTCACGCTCGGCATAGTCTGCAGGCAGCCTCTGCGCTCGCTTACTCGCATTTGCCAACTTTCAATTTTCAATTTTCAACTTTCAACCGAATAAAAATGGTGTTTGCGTGTATTTTTTCAAAAAAATACCTATCTTTGTGCGTTGTGTGCCTATGTATGTGCGCGCGAGTGCGTCGTGGTAAATAGGTGACAGCGCCCGAAGAACACAAAACAATTTACATAAACAAAACACATTTAATTAATTCCAAACAAATTCAAAGTTATGAAAAAACTTTTTATGATTTTGTCGGTTGTAGGTGTTATGAGCCTTGCAACTGCTAATGTTTACGCACAGGACGCTCAGGCTGAGGCACAGACCGAGCAGGTTGCAGAAGAGGCTCCCGCCGCTGAGGAGGCTCCCGCTGCTGAGGAGGCTGCTGCTGATGTTCTTCCCTTCCACCAGGCTCTCAAACAGAAATTTATCGAGGGTGGTGTTCTTTGGATGACCCCCGTGTTGCTCTGCTTGATCATTGGTTTGGCAGTTGCTATCGAGCGTATCCTCTACCTCTCGTTCTCGAAAATCAACTCGAAGAAGTTCATCGCTAAATTTGAGGCAGCTCTCGAGGAGGGTGGCATTGAGGCCGCTAAAGAGGTTGCTCGCAACACCAAAGGTCCCGTTGCAAGCATCTACTACCAGGGCGCTCTCCGCTACAACGAGGGTTTGGATGTTGTTGAGAAAGCAGTTGCTTCCTACGGTTCGGTTCAGAACGGTTTGATGGAGGCTGGCTTGAGCTGGATCAACCTCTTCATCGCTCTTTCGCCTTCGCTCGGTTTTATGGGTACCGTTGTTGGTATGATCGAGGCATTCGACCAGATTCAGGCTGCAGGTGAGGTATCGGCTACCCTCGTAGCAGGTGGTATTAAAGTGGCTCTGTTGACCACCCTCGCAGGTCTTATCGTTGCAGTTATTCTCCAGTTGTTCTACAACTACATCCTTAACAAGATCGACAGCTCGGTTGTTGAGCTCGAGGATACTTCGATCACCTTGGTTGACATCCTGACCGCTTACAGCAAGAAATAAGTTGCCCACAAATATTAATACCTTGTAGAATATGAAATGGGTTAAATATGTAGAATACGCGTTGTTCGTGGCAGCCATCATCTGCTTTGCTTCGCTCTTCTTCCTGCCTCAGATGCAGTACCAGGGCGATATGCATCCCGAGATCCAGTGGATGATGATGTTCACCTACGCAATCGTGGGAATCGGCATCGTGTGTGCCTTGATCTCCCCTGTAAAGAATCTGTTCTCTTCCCCCAAAGCAGCTCTCAAAGCCCTCATCGGTCTCGTAGTTGCTGCGGCTGTTGTGTTTGGTTGCTACTCGCTCGCAAGCGCAGAGCCCGTGCCCAATGCGGCTGGTGGTTTCTTTGACAACGCTTTCGATCTCAAGTTCACCGACACTATGATCTACCTCGTGTACCTCATTGGTGGTGTGAGCGTGGCAGCTATCCTCGCAGGCGAGATTCGCAATGCTATCAAATAGTTAGACACCATATTAAAAACGGATTGTAATATGGCAAAAAAGACACCGGAGATTAATGCGAGTTCGATGGCGGACGTAGCGTTCCTGCTCCTTATCTTCTTCCTTGTTGCAACCACTATGGACATCGACTCGGGTCTGAACCGTGTGCTCCCCCCTTGGAGTGAGAAACAGACCGAGGCTCCCGATATCAAAGAGCGCAACCTGTTGCTCGTTCACGTGAACAAGTACGACCAGATTGCAGTGCAGGGCGAGATGATCCAGATCGGTATGCTCAAGGACAGAGCCAAAGAGTGGGTGCTCAACCGCGAGGACGACAAAAAACTCCCCGAGAAAAAAGAAGAGAATATCGACATCATAGGTAAGTATATGGTCAGCCAGGGTGTGATTTCGCTCCAGAACGACCGCGGTACCAGCTATGAGATGTATATTCAGGTACAGAACGAACTTACTCGCGCCTTCAACGAGATTCGTGACGAGCTCGCAAAGGCACACTTCGGCAAACCCTACCTCGAGCTTGAGAAAGCCCAGCAGGATGCAGTTGCCAAAGCAGTGCCCCTGAAGATCTCGGAGGCCGAGCCCCAAAACATTAAGTAGTATGCCCGTAATTAGGAAAAAAGAGAAAAAAGAGATCGGTCACATTTCGACTTCGTCGCTGCCCGATATCGTGTTTATGATTCTCTTCTTCTTCATGGTATCTACTTCGATGAAGGAGACCGAGCTTGTGGTTAAGTTCAAAGCTCCCCAGGCTACCGAGATTCAGAAACTCGAGAATAAGTCGCTCGTGAGCTACATCTATGTAGGCCCTCCCGCAACCGCCGAGTTGCGCGCCAAATTTGGTGAGGCCCCCAAGATTCAGCTCAACAATAGCTTCAGCAACCCCGAGCAGATTGGTCAGTTTATCGCTTCGGAGCGTGACGCGCTCAACGAGGCCGATCGTAATAAAATGACCGTTTGTTTGAAGGCCGATAAGGATACCCGTATGGGTGTCATCACCGACATCAAACAGGAGTTGCGTAAAGCCGAGGCTTACAAGATTAGCTACGCTGCCGGCCGCAAGGTTGAGGCTCAGAAATAGTTAATCATAGCTTCAGACGCTTCAATAAGGAGGTGGGTTTAGTCCCCACCTCCTTTTTTTTGTTGCGCTCATTGGTTGTGGGGAGAGGTTGAGGGGGCGAGTTGGGGCCGATAGGTTCAATAGGGCCTCTGGGTATTCTGGGCCCTCTGGGTCCTCTGGAGCTCCAGGGATAACCCTGGTAGTCATAGAGCCCCCCTTGTCGCCCATAATCGCCCCACATACGAAACAAAGAGAGCGCACAGCAGCCCGCTGTGCGCTCTCTTTGTTTTACTCGTGTGCGCCTAATACTTATAGCGCATCCACTTGATAAGCTCGCCAAATGTGGGCTTCTTGCCGTACATAAAGACACCCACGCGGTAGATTTTGCCCGCCAGGAAGACAATCGCAACAAAGGTCGCAACCAGCAGACCAATCGAGAGTGCGAGCTCCCAGCCGGGAACACCATAGGGCAGACGCACCATCATCACGATAGGCGAGGTGAAGGGAATCATACTGAACCAGAATGCCAAGGGGCCGTGGGGGTCCTGCATAGCGCTCATCATCACAAAGAGGGCCAAGATGAGGGGCACGGTGATGGGCATTTGGAGGTTGTTGGTGTCCTTCTCGTTGTCCACAGCGCTACCCACAGCCGCAAACATCGCCGCATAGAGCAGGTAGCCACCGATGAAATAGATAAGGAAGCCGCCGAGGATGCGCAGCAGGTAGCCGGGGTTGGTGATGGTGTTGAGCAGTGAGAGCATCTCACCATCCATTGCGGGCATAGCGGCACCCATAGCCATTGGGTCCATTGCGGCAGCCGAGCTTGCAGCAGCCATCATCTCGTCGAGCCCCAGCATATTGATAGCCACACCTCCCACAACAAGGATGAAGACAACCCAGATGACGAATTGGGTGACTGCCACCGAGGCGATACCGAGAATCTTGCCCATCATAAGCTGGAAGGGCTTGACGCTCGACACCATAACCTCCATAACCTTGTTGCTCTTCTCCTCAATGACACCCTGCATAACCATATTGCCATAGAGGAACACGAACATATAAATCAAGAAGCCGAAGATGTAGGCGAGGGCTATGTTGAGCGTTGCGGAGCTGTCTTGGGCCTCGCCGCTCTCGTCGAGCTGCTTCACCTTGAGGCTCACATTGGTCTGGATCTCAGCAAGGATGGCGTCGATGTCGTCGATGTTGTAGGCCTTGAGTTTCTCGGACTCAATGATGGAGGAAATCTGTCCCGTAATGGCGCTCTCGATGTTGATTGTCGAGGACTCATAGGTGAAGAGCTGCACATTGGAGGGGTTGGTGGCCACATCTTCGCCGATGATGAGAATGCCGAAGGGGTTGCTTTCGCGCTCCTCGGTGGTGAGCTCCTCAAACGACTTGTCCGAAAGGGTGAAGTCGATGTTGCCCTCATCAGTGAGCCTGGGGGCCACAATGCCGCTCTGGTCAACAACCAGAATCTCATTTATCTCGTCGCTCTGGATGTTCATCATCAGTGCGGGCACGAACATAATGCCCACAAAGAGAATCGGCATCAAAATTGTGGTGAAAATGAAACTTTTTTTGCGCACGCGCTCGTTGAACTCGCGTCCGGCTATGATGGATATTTTGCTCATAACTTTCTACCTATTTATATATATTATAGCTTGCCCGCAACTGCGCGAATGAAGATGTTGTTCATTGAGGGGATAACCTCGCGGAAGGAGCGCAGGGTGGTTGTGTTGTTTATGAGGTTTACGACGCTGCGAATATCCTCCTCGTTGGGGATGTGGATTTTCACCAGCGAGGCTGTGGCGTTCTCCTCATCGAGGCTTGCGCTGTCGAGAATGGTGC
This sequence comes from Tidjanibacter sp., assembly GCA_045633765.1. Classification (GTDB taxonomy): domain Bacteria; phylum Bacteroidota; class Bacteroidia; order Bacteroidales; family Rikenellaceae; genus Tidjanibacter. The sequence continues at coordinate 4,438 of JAZQZA010000108.1, forward strand.
AGGGAGCACCCTCAAGAGCCGCACTAAGGCTCTCCTTGGAGCCCTTGAAGTCCACCTCAAAGATGCCGGCACCGTGGGAGCGACGAATCTGGTCGAGCGAGCCGCTGAGGATGTTCTTGGATTTGTTGTTGGGGGTTATGTGGTCACACACCTCCTCCACCGAGGACATATTGTGGGTGGAGAAGATGACGGTTGCACCCCTATCTCGGAGCTCCAGAATCTCCTGCTTGAGGAGGTTGGCGTTGATGGGGTCGAAGCCGCTGAAGGGCTCGTCGAAGATCAGAAGCTCGGGCTCGTGGAGTACGGTGACGATAAACTGCACCTTCTGAGCCATACCCTTCGAGAGTTCGCTCACCTTCTTGTTCCACCAACTCTCGATGCCGAATTTTATGAACCACCCTTTCAGGCGGCGCGTAGCTTCGGTGCGCGAGAGCCCTTTGAGCCTCGCGAAGTAGAGAGCCTGCTCGCCCACCTTCATACCCTTATAAAGACCGCGCTCTTCGGGCAGATAGCCAATGTGGGAGACATCTTCGGGCGCGAGGGGGTGACCATTGAACCACACCTTACCACTGTCGGGTGCGGTGATGCGGTTGATGATGCGAATGAGAGTTGTTTTGCCTGCTCCGTTGGGTCCGAGCAGACCATATACT